>JAUWGL010000079.1 GCA_030606465.1 Thermoplasmata archaeon
AAGTGGTGGTCACGGAAGTGAAAGTAGCATATGGTCTGTAGCTAATGGTAGATTAACTATAATTGGAGAAAAATATGATTATGTATTTTCAAATGATGATACTTGCCTTACTTTAACAACCGATGAGGAAACAATTGTAATAAACAAAACTTAGAGTAAACCAAATTTATTTTATATACCTCCTGTTTACAACACTAGTATATGATATGCTTAGGTATAGAAGGAACAGCTCATTCTATTGGCGTAGGTGTTGTAGAAAACGTTAGCGGAAAATGTAAGGTTCTTTCTAATATGATTAAGATTTATAGACCTAAAAAGGGAGGTATTCATCCTCGTGAGGCAGCTAATCATCATGCTTTGTATATTGCTGATTTATTAAAAGAATCCGTTAGCAAAGCACAGGTGGATTTCTCTGAGGTTGATCTTATTTCTTTTTCAAAAGGGCCAGGATTGGGCCCATGTCTTCGGACTGCGGCTACAGCTGCACGGGCTCTTTCTTTGTCGCTTAACAGACCAATTATAGGTGTGAATCATTGTGTTGCACATCTGGAAATAGGTCGTGGTACTTTAGATGATTGTAAAGATCCTGTGCTGTTGTATACCTCTGGTGCTAACACACAAGTTATAGCTTTTGCAGAAGGTCGTTATCGTGTTTTTGGTGAAACACTTGACATTGGCATTGGTAACTGTTTGGATAAATTTGGTAGGACTGTTGGTCTTGATTTTCCTTGTGGACCACAGATTGAAAAACTAGCGAGTAAAGGTAAGAAATATTTGGAACTGCCTTACTCGATAAAAGGAATGGATATAGCTTTTTCTGGTCTTCTTACAGCAGCTGAACAATACTATAAAAAAAATGAGAGTTTGGAGGATATTTGTTATTCTATGCAGGAGACAACATTTGCAGCTTTGACTGAAGTAACCGAACGGGCAATGGCTCATACTGAAAAAGATGAGGTGCTTCTTGGTGGAGGTGTTGCAAGTAATAGACGATTATGTGATATGGTTCAGACAATGGCACATGACCGTGATGCACGTTTTTTTGTTCCATCTAAGGATTTATGTATTGATAATGGTGCTATGATTGCTTGGCTTGGAGTTCTGATGTACAATAGTGGTATACGTATGAAGGTTGAAAATAGTTTTATTGATCAACGTTTTAGGACTGATATGGTGGATGTGAGCTGGCATGACTAAAAAAAACATAATCTATCGAGGCGCTGAGGCAGAAATCTGCATTGCCAAATATAAGGGTTTTAAAGCTATTCAAAAAAAGAGAATCCCTAAATCATATCGTATAAAACATATTGATGATCGCCTTATTTCGCTGAGAACTAAAGAAGAAGCTAAACTAATAACCGAAGCTCGTCAAAGTGGTGTTGCTGTTCCAATTATTTATGATGTTGATCTGAAAAATGGTATCATAACTATGGAGTATTTAGATGGCAAACGAATAAAGGATGTATTGAATGATTTAAGTGAAGAAGAACGAGATTCTATATGTACAAAAATCGGTGAAAGCATCGCAAGGTTTCATAATAATGATATAATCCATGGTGATATTACCACTTCAAACATGATACTATCTAATGAGCAGGTTCATTTCATTGATTTTGGTCTCGGTGAAAAAAACAATGAAATAGAGGCTAAAGGTGTTGACTTACATGTTCTCATGGAGGCAATAGAGTCAACTCATTCCCAATACTCTAGTTGTTTTGATTATGTTCTTGAAGAATATAAAAAAGTGTTAAAAGATGATGCAAATCTGGTTATTAAAAAGATTCAGGAGATTGTAAAAAGAGGTAGATATAGATGAAAAAAATTTATTTTATCACAGGAAACAAGGGAAAAATCCTGGAAGCGAGAAATAAGTTTTCAACTGTCGATATAGAAATAGTTCAGAAAAATCTAGGTTACCCTGAGATACAAGCTGATAAACTTGAAGATGTTGCCGGTTTTGGTGTAAAACATATACAAGAACGATTTAATGAACCATTTATCCTTGAGGATGCAGGTCTCTTTATTGATGTTCTAAATGGTTTCCCTGGTGTTTATTCCTCATATGTTTTTCATACAGTTGGCTGCGATGGTGTTTTAAAATTGTTAAAAGGATTTAATGATGATAAAAGAAGGGCATGTTTTCGTTCTGTTTTTGCATACATGGAACCCAGGGGTAAACCTTTGTTTTTTACTGGCGAATGCTATGGTAAAATATCCACGAAGATGTTGGGGGATCATGGTTTTGGTTATGATCCAATATTTATACCAGATAGTTCAAGTAAAACGTTTGCTCAGATGGAAACAGAAGAAAAAAACTGTTTTTCCCATAGAGGTAGATCTTTGAATAAATTGATTGAATTTTTTTAAAAACATAACTTTATAAACAAAAAACCATATTATTAAAGAACAGGGGAGTTTGGAATAGAGGTTATATGGTGCATCCCATTCCATTTCCTTGTTTTTTTCCAGACTTCCCCGCAGATTTTTATTTTTAACGATGAAAAACTAGGTTCATAAACAATTAAATGTTATAAAATATGTAAGGAGAATGGGAATATGAAAAAATATTTATTCATAGTTATAGTAATTTTTCTCAGATGGAACATGTTTAATTAACACATATGAACTTGAAGGAACATAGTATATCAACAACGAAGGGCAACTAGTTATAAATCAAACAGATCCTTCCATTACTTTTATTTATGAATATACTCTTAACTATAACAATAACAAGCTAACACTTAGAGATATTGAAACAGATGAGTTTCATGTCTATAGAAAACAATAATAAAAATAATTGTATTTTTTTATTTTGTTATCCCTATTTCCGCCAGTTTTTCTGGTAAATATGTATCAGTTACATAGTCCAGACCATATTTTGCAAGAGCCTGCTGTTCAGATTTCTTGCCCATTTTTAGTTGAAGTTTGATTTCTCCTTTCCAAAATGAATCCTGAAATCTTGGATCTGCAAGCTCACTTTTCAGGGCGTTTGTATCTTCCTTTGTTAAAATGTCAGTAGGTAGATCATAGTTTTCGATATCAGAGGGGGTAACACCAAGATACTGAGAGCCAGGTGTAGCCAAATATTCTGAAATATGCGCGGTTTTGATAGCACCATAGGCAACACTAGCAAAAATCCGGTAACTCCAAGGGTCACAATCCGTAAAAACTAATACGGGTATGTTTTTTTCTGTGCTAAGTCTTTTAATGAATCTCCTTGTTGATCTAGCAGGCTGGCCTTTAAGATGAACAAGGATTGCTCTATTTGATGTGTCGAAACCATTCTCCGCAAGTCTATCAAACATACCACCGGTTTCTATTGCTATTATAAAATCAGCATCAACGCTCTTAATCGTTATCTTCTCAGGTTCAACATTGTATGGAATTGAATACCCTGCATCTCCTACATCATCTTGACAATGGATTTTCTTTTTTGTATTATTCCGGGTCATTTCTTCAATAGTAATATTTCCAATTACTCTTGCTCCGTCTTCTTCAGGTCTTAGTTTAAAATCCTCTCTCATACAACTCGTGATAACTTCTAGATCCTCTGCAAGTAAATTAGATTCCTGCTGTGAATGAAACTTTGCAAGATCCCAACCCTCGGAGATATAATACATCTCTCTCAGAGTTGAAGATTTATTTACCTTTATCATTTCTTTAATGAAATCAGTCATATACATTGTCCTAAGAAGCATGTATGCTCCATCAAGCGATTTCGCTGATCTTTCAGTTGTGTTTTTTCCATATTTCCAAACATTAAATTTATCATCAAATCTTATATTAGATTTAGAACGCGTAGGCAGATTAAGATATGGTATTTCTGATTCCTGAAAATCATTATAGATTTTTTTAGCAACCAAATCTATCTTTTTAATAACATCAGAATAATCCTTTTTTACCATCCTTTAATCACCCTCCCATTTATCCGCTCCTATGACATAAGCTGCATTTATATTTTCAATGTAAAGATCGTTTTCATCGAAATCTCCTTGCTCAAGACCAGCTAACTCAAAGCTAATATCAACTTTGTTAGCAGGAGGTATTGTGCCTAAATTCCATTTGATATAACTATTTGTAATCTTAGCAGGTTTAGGATCCACCATTCCTACAACAGCATCCTCAGGTATTACAGCATATAAGTTGAATTTCTGAGGATTACGCTTATAGTTTACCACCATAATCTTGCTCTTTGTGATAATTCCCTGTTTTTCTTGTTCTTCAACAGAACCATCAATTAATGTTGTTTGAACTGGTTTTCTATCAGTTTTTTCATATTCAATAAGATCCTCAATCCATACAACATCCATAATCTTAGTTATCACTGCTTCAAGAGAGGGCACAGGTTTATCTAACATATGAGCCGATTTCTTCGCAATCTCAGGAAGAATCTTTGTGATAAGATCAAATTTCTCATGTGTTTTTTTCCGTCTAACTTTTTTAGATATATGTTTCTGAACCTTTCTAGCGCATTCTCTAAATGCAAGTTTAACTTCAGCTTCAATCTCAGGGACATCAGCTATTGCCTCTTTACTTTCTGATGTAAAAGGTATCATTGTTGATGATATGTGAGCTAAAAAAATAGCTGGACCAGTTGGTATTCCTTTACCAGATGGTTGATCCAGACCATATCTTCTCCAATCAATCGATGAAATCGCGGATGTAATAATACAACCACCTTGCTGATATAACAATGGGACACGATTTCCAAAACGCATGATTTGAACAGGTTTATCCTTTGGTAGATTTCCACCATATACAAGGCCGACTTCCACCTGAAAAGGATTACCAGAAAATACTGAGGGCGGTCTAGATGCTGTAATAATAAATTCAGGAGAGATTTCTTTTGTCTCATGTTTCAAACTTCTTTTAATCAACGTTTCACCAATCGGTGATAAGCATTCGGTTGATGGTGCCATGATCTTTATTTTCTTGAAAGCCTTGTGCAATGCTAGAAATTCTTCTCTTGACATCTTCTTTGGATCAAGTCCTCTATCCAATTGTGCTTTTTCCAAAGCTGCTTTTGTAGTTCTATCTC
>JAUWGL010000008.1 GCA_030606465.1 Thermoplasmata archaeon
GCTTTAAACACAGCAGTTGTTAACAGGAGTTTGCAGAAATATGAGTTTGTCAGAACGTATCGGAAATCTGTTCTTCTTTTCAAAGAAAAAACGTAGAAAAAAAGAAGACATAGAAGAGGAAGAAAACTATAAAGAAAGATTGTTATGCCGTTTTGTGTTAGATGGAGCAGGGAAAAAAATCGGGGAGAGCATAGCAATAGATGAAGACATTCTTATAATAAAATCAGATGATAAATATCTCGGTGTCCCCCTAAAACATATAGAAGAAGAAGGAAAAACACTATTAGTTAAAGGACTTGTCGACCGGGATAAAGCAGAAGAAATGGGAGAAAAATGGCGACATGAATCCTTCCATGAGATAGAACATCCTAAAGGAGCTGAAGATGGATTTTGAATATAAAATGGTAATTGTAACTAGAAAGGATCTTAAACTTTCATCAGGAAAACTCGCAGCTCAGGTTGCACATGCAGCGGTGGCCTGCGCTTTTTCTACTAAGAAAAATAATTCAAAATGGTTTAATAAATGGCAAAATGAGGGTGGTAAGAAAGCCATTGTTAAAGTTGATTGTGTAGAGGATTTTTTCTCTCTTAAAGAAAAAGCAGAGCAACTCAAAATTGGAACACATATAATTGAGGATGCAGGTCATACAGAGATACCTGCTGGTACTAAAACAGTTCTTGGCCTTGGTCCTGCACCTAGTAATATTATTGATCAAGTAACTGGAGATTTACCCTTACTATAATGATAGATTTTGAGAAGAGAAAAAATAGTTATTTTATATCTTTTTTATAAGCCTTGTTAGACTGTTTTATTATGATCCTTCAGAGCTTTGTAAAAGACTGAAAACAAGAGCAGCTGAAAGTATGATTCCAAATGCAACAACTAGGGGTGAAGGTCTTTTTATTTCTAATATGGCACTGTTATGGCGTTGTTCATCAGTATCATTATCATATGCTACTGCTTTTACCGTGTATTTCCCAAGGAGATGTTTCCATATATTAGATGGTTCCCAATCCCAAGTATAAGGCGCCTCATAATCAACATATCTTGGAGTGGCTTCATCATTTATGTAGAATTCTACTTTTGTTATATTGGTTTGTGCATCTGAAGCATCTACTTTTATTTCGATTTCTCCAATCAGGTAGGGTTTACGGAAATCAAGCCAGAAATCCCTGATTTTTTTGTTAAATAGATAAAGAGATTTTTCAGGTTCTATAAACTTGACAGAAGGCAAAAGGTTTACTTGTACAGTAACTTTTTTTGTAACAGTATCTGTATTGTCATCATCATCTGTGACCTTTAAAGCCACATTATAATCACCTACTTTAGCCCATGAATGCGTTGGTTTTTTACCAGTTGCATCATCAAATCCTCCATCATCATCAAAATCCCATTCATATTTCGTTATGGAACCATCTGGATCATTAGAATCTGATGCGTCAAAAGTAACTGTTTCATCTGTTTTTGGGTTCTGTGGAGTCCAGGTGAAATCAGCAGTTGGCATCTCGTCTCCTTCTTCACCCAAACAACACATGTCTCCTGCGCCGACAAAAAGTTTTCCGTCTGCTACAGCAAGTGTAGCCCATACATTACCCATTGAAGGCGAATTAAAACCAGTATATTCATCTCCATTTTCTGCATTTAAACAAACAACTTTGCCCCCATCAATGCTTCCTAGGCCAATATATACTTTTTCATCTGCAACAATTGGAGAATTTTTAATAGACTTATCGGGCGTATAACTCCATATTTCAGACCCATCAGTTATAGCTCTACAATAAACCTTATCATCGCTGGCATATACTTTATTGTCCCATAAAGCAACAGAAGTACCACCCATATCAACTGCCCCAAGACAACTCCATATTTCAGTTCCATCATCAATATCTAGACAATGAATACCATCTGAACAAACAAAGATTTTCCCATCTGTAACTGTTGGAGAACTACCACCATAACTACTAGTCCACTCAACAGCTCCATTATCAGCCGCTAAACAAAATGCTCCTATTATCCAGCCGTCTCCTAAATAAACTTCCATATCTCCATCTTTGTCACCATCGGTAACTACTGGAGAACTATGTGTTTCATAATTTGAATTTTTCCATATTTTAACACCTGTTTCAGCATTTAAACAATATGTCGGACATGCAGTGAAAAATACTTCATAAACTCCATCTTCATCTATGTCAACAACAGCTGGAGAACAATCAATTCTACCACACTCTGTATCTGTATATGTCCATAGTTCAATACCATCATTAGCATCCAGACAATAGAGCTTTTCATCATCTGATCCAACAAAGACTTTACCATCAACAACTGTTGGAGATGAATCCACCCAACCACCAGTTGTATGAGCCCAGATTTCATGGCCATTGGTAATATCTAGACAATAAACCTTTTGAGAGTTACGTGCTCCAAAATACACTTTTCCATCAACAACAGCAGGTGAAGAATCTTCAATACCCCAATCAGAGAATGTATAAGACCATAGGAGATTAGCTGTTTCAGGTGCATCAGAAGTAGAATAACCTGTATGATTCATATCATGCTGGAAAGTAGGCCACCAGTCAATATCAGAGTTCAAAACAGTTATTTTTTCTGAAAAACTTTTGTCATATTTTTTTTCTGCATTTATACTTGTTGAACTTACAACTATTGAGCTTGCAACTACCAGCATCAACACAACCATTAAAATTATTATTACTTTGTGTGCTTCATCTCTCATATATATCTACGCCCCTAAAATATGTTATATTATAGCAACATTTTAAATATATTCTTGTAATATAAATATTTCTATATTTAAATTGTCGTTTTTGTCTGATGTAAGAAACTGAATTATGCATTTTTTATACACGCTCTATTTTCATATTACCTTTGCATAATGCGACATATATGGTTGAATATTTTTCTCTAGTAATCATTACTTTTTCCCCTCCTGTTTTTTGCTCTCTTTACAATACAATATCCACAGTATCAACAAGTATTCCTACAACTAGCATAATGTGCATCTAAAAAACGACAAAAGTTGATGTATTAAAAGAAAAGAAAGAGTTTTTTTGGTGTTTATTTCTTCCTTCTTAAAAGTATAAGTGCAATACCTATTGCTGCGATTACTGCGATTGTTTCAAAACCAGGTATTCCTTTGTCATCATTACTTGTTTTACTTGTCTGATTACCAGGTCCAGGAGAAATTCCATTGTTACCAGATGTGTCTATGTTACTATGAGCATTAGGGTTCCAATCTACCCAATATTCTGTAAGTTGACTATTAGCCTCAGTATATTGCCAGGCTGTAGCATATAAATCAACTTTGGAAGTATCAGTTCCATATAAAGAAAACACTCCTGTGATTGT
Source organism: Thermoplasmata archaeon (assembly GCA_030606465.1). Taxonomy (GTDB): domain Archaea; phylum Thermoplasmatota; class E2; order DHVEG-1; family DHVEG-1; genus JAUWGL01. The sequence continues at coordinate 3,365 of JAUWGL010000008.1, forward strand.
GTCTTCAGCGGTTTTTGTTACCACAGCACTAGCAGTTATTGTATAGTCCTCATTACAATAACCTACCGCTGATCCATTAGTGTACATGATCCAATATGTTGCATCTGCACTAGTATAATATGCGTAATATGCAATCAATTCTGAGTCTTCAATGATCCCATCAACTTTAAGAGTGAGTGTTAGTTGATCGCCATTTACTTCATAAGATACTTCTGTAATATCTATATTGTCTTTATCCGCTATGTTAAATTCCCAGCCCCAATTACCATCGGATACTCTCCAATGAAAAACATCATCTGTTCCATCCTTTTCAGTTTCTGCTAAAGACGTGCTACTTGTTAAAATTAGTATAATAACTGCTCCAAAAATCAATATACCTTTTTTGCATATTTTCATAAATATTTGCCTCCTTTTATGCCAGTAGTTCAAAACGGTTTTTAAATATGTCGAAAAAAAAGGGTATTGTAAAGTTTATTAGATATGAATAGTTTTATTTTTTTGAGTGAAACAACAAATCAGATTACTAGGTATTGATGATTCTCCTTTTACTTTTACTGACAAGTATGGAACTATTATCGGTGTTGTTATGCGTGGTGGAGAATACCTAGAAGGCGTATTAAAAAATCAGGTATCAATCGATGGAGATGACGCAACATATGTTTGTAAACAGATGATAGAAAACACAAGACATAGAACACAGTTGAAAGCATTGCTACTTGATGGAATCGCCCTTGGAGGGTTTAACATTGTTGACATAGAAAAAATATACACTACAACTAATCTACCAGTTATAACTATAACCAGAGATAAACCTGATTTTGAAAAAATAAAACTTGCTTTACAAAAGAATTTTAAAGACTGGGAAAAAAGATTCAATCTTATGAAGAAAGGAAAACTATACGAGGTTAAAACAAGTCATAACCCTATTTATGTAAAATGCATAGGCATAAACATTGAGGAGGCAAAAGAAATAATAAAGCTTTCAACAATACGAGGTGTCATACCTGAGCCTATACGCGTGGCTCATCTAATAGCATCTGGTATTACACGAGGTGAATCATATGGGAAAGCCTAAAGCAAAAGTTGATCGCGAGAAATGTTTAGCATGTGGCGGATGTATCTCTGTTTGTCCACAGGATGCATTATCCTGGTATGGCAGTAAAGCCCTTGTTGATGATGAAAAATGTATAAGCTGTGCTATATGTATCCGAATATGTCCCGTTGGTGCGATTAGTGGGGAGGTGTACTAGGATGAAATATGATGTTGTAGTCGTTGGTGCTGGTCCAGCTGGTTGTGTTACGGCTCGTTTTGCTGCAGAAAATGGTGCAAAAGTTTTGATAATTGAACGTAGATCCGAGGTAGGTGTTCCTGTTCTTTGCGGTGAGGGTATTAGTAGAAAAATTGATGAGTGGGATATGCTTGAAGGAGATCGTTGGATTGCTGGTCGTATGGATGGTGCTCGTATTTATTCCCCTGATGGTACCATGGTGAAGCTTTCTGCTGATTTGGCTGGTAATGAAACAGGTTATGTGGTTTACAGGGATATTTTTGATCAGGAACTTGCACGTCGTGCTGTGAAAGCTGGTGTGAAGATAATGATGAATACTATGGCTATTGGTCTTTTGAAAGATAATGATAAGATAACTGGTGTAAAAGCTAAACAGTTTGATGAAGAGGTTGATATTGAAGCAGACCTGGTTGTTGGTACTGATGGTGTGGAATCAAAAATAGGGCAATGGGCAGGTATTGAAACACGTCTTAATCCTAAGGATTTAGAGACTTGTGCTCAGTATACGCTTACTAATGTTGAATGTACGGATGCATATTGTGATTTTTATCTTGGAAGAGAGATTGCCCCGGGTGGTTATATCTGGGTGTTTCCAAAAGGAAAGGATACTGCTAATGTTGGCATAGGGATTCTTGCAAGTCTTAGTGAATCAGGTATGGCTAAACAGCTTCTTGACAGGTTTATTGCTAATGACCCTCGATTTAAGAACAGTGAACCTATTCGTTTTCTTGCTGGTGCAGCACCTGTTGCTAATCCTGTTGAAACAGTTAGAGACAATCTAATATTGGTCGGTGATGCTGCTCGACATGTTGATGCGATAACAGGTGGGGGGCTTACCTGTTGTTTAGAGGGAGGAAAGATTGCTGGTGAGACAATTGGGAAGGCAGTTGAAGAACAAGATTTTAGTAAAGAAATGTTGTCTGCCTATGAAACAGGTTGGAAGGAGGCTTTTGGTAAGAAATTAAAACGGAATTATCTTGTTAAAGAAATAATGCTTGATTTCGATGATAAAACATTGAACATGCTTGCTGACTCGTTGAAAGATTATAAGTTTGAGGGGATTAGTACTCTTAGGCTTATTAAAGCCCTGGTGTTGAAACATCCAACTCTGCTTATGAAGTTAAGGCATCTCATGAAGGTATCAAAAGAGGCGAAGGAGTAAAAAATGAGTATGAAATGGGGACTTGTCTATAATATACATGTTAAAAAAGCTGTTTCATTAGCAAATGATGTACATGATTTCTTAAATGAAAATGGAGAAGTATTTGTTGAAAAAAGCTTTACAAAAGAAAAAAATTTAGCAGGATACTCATTGGAGGAAATCAACAAAAAAGCTGATATTGTTGTTACAGTTGGTGGCGATGGTACTATCCTGCGGGCTTTGGAAAAAGTGGAGAAACCAGTTTTTGCTATAAACTCAGGGGGCATGGGTTTTCTATCAGAGGTTGAATCAAAATATGCAACTGGTGGATTAAAACAAGTAATAGCTGGAGATTACAATGTTGAAGAACGAGCTAAACTAAAAATAATGCTGGATGGGAAACGACTTCCTGATGCAGCAAATGAGGTAACAGTGCAGACTTGCCGTATTGCGAAAATAATGTATCTTCAAATTTTTGTGGAAGATGATCTAATAGAAACATTAGGAGCAGATGGTGTGATAATTGCTACTCCGACGGGGTCAACAAGTTATGCTCTTAGTGTTGGTGGACCTATTCTTGATCCTTCTGTTAACGCCATGGTTATTGCTCCGCTTGCACCATTTAAGCTATCTGCTCGTCCATGGGTTGTTCCTTTAGAAAAAAAAATTGGGATAAAGCTTCTTGCGAAAAGTAAGGATTGTAAACTTGTTATAGATGGTGAAAACCCTCAAAATGTTACAACAGATAGCGATATTGTCATTACTGGCTCTGAGAAGAAAGCAAGGTTTGTTCGTTTTGGGGAATCTTTTTATCAGATGGTTAGGCTTAAACTGGTGCGATAGAGATTATGTTTATTTTTAAAAATAAAGAAAGAAACATGGTTCAGTTTGAATGGAAGATCAGGCGTAAATGCCTGGATCTTATTTTAGAGTGTGCTAAATCTAATTTTCCAAATGAGTTCGGCGGGTTGCTTCGTGTTGATGATGATATCAAGGATGTTATCTCTGAGTTGGTGATATTGCCTGGTACTATCTCGGGTGATTCGCATGCAATATTCAAAATGCATATGCTCCCCATTGATTTCAGTATTGTTGGAACAGTACATAGCCATCCTAGCCCCTCTGCTAATCCATCTGATGCTGATCTACATCTTTTTAGGAAACATGGAAGGATTCATATTATTGCTGCAAATCCTTTCAACAAAGATTCTTGGAGAGCATATGATCACAATGGAGAAGAAATAGAGATAAAAGTAATTTAAACCAAGGGTAAGATTTTATATAAAACACATGCTATCACCTATTGAGGAAGGATGGAAGGCTCACCAATAGATATAGTAATATTTGCACCACTTGCACCAATACTAGGTGTACTATTATTCTGGTTCATCCAACTAGCATTCATCGAAAGTGAAAAATATTTTCTCGACAAAATACGGCCCAGACATGAACCCCTATGCCGGTTTACCAACTTCTTAGGTGTTCTTTTTCAAACCATATGCCATGCACTAGGCTACACAGTTACAAAAAGCGGAATATCTGATTTTTACATTAGTGTAAACTATGGGAGAGTAGCACCAAAAAAAGAAAAAAAAGGGATATTTGAATGGATATCAAATGTTTTTCTTTTCATCGGACCTTTTTTCATACCCGCATGCTTACTATTACTATTCCTGTTTTTTCTAATGCCGGGTGGCTTTGAAATCACCACACCTGCACAGTTAATAGACTGGAAATACACTTTCGCTGGGCAGATAAACACATTTGGAACAAGCCTCTATGCTTTTTCACAAGGCTTCTTCAGTTTCCTTTTTAACATAGACCTGTTACATCCAGCACATTTTGGTTTCATGTTTCTTATGATATTCCTAGGAATGGGAATGCGACCAAGCTATATCGGTGAAAAAAAACAAGAAAAAGTAGACATGATATATGACCTAAGAAACATATGGCATCTCATAGCACATAAACCATTATACCTTATACTCTTATTTCTGATGTCATACGTGTTTTTTTACATCTCCCTTTTTCTAGATCAAAACTGGTATGTTGCCTTATTTTCAATATTCGGCTGGTTATCCATCATATCAATAACATCAATTCTAATCGCAAATATGATCCTTCTTCTGATAAAAACCACTGACGAAATACCTAGTTACTGGAAATTGATACCATATATTACAATACCGGTTTCATATATTCTAATACGTTTATTGTTTTTCTATTTCCCCGTAGATTTCACAAATAGTGCTTCACTTCTTGCAACAATTTTATGCACGGGCCTGGTAACATTCCTTTTATTGAAATACAAGGCCGATAAATTTAAAACCAGGATTCACATAAAATTATTTAAGAAGAAAGACAAGGATGAAAAAGATGAATGACGAGGAACTATTAAAAAATGAAAAAGTAGGGAAAGTGCTTTCCCCGCATCCATTATCATTTATGAAATATCAATCACTCTGTATTTTCCTGATAATATGGGGCATACTCGTGGGATGGTTTGTTTATTTTTCTGATTGGCAAAATACATTCACAGATAATTTTTGGCTTGTTTTAACATTTTGGGGGATTGGTTTACTATTGGCTGGCGTTGTTGCATCCCTTGTTACTGTCCGGTGGAGTATTTTTCTACTCTACCTTGGGGTATTTGCTAGTGGCTCAACTATAGTTTTTTGGCTTGGATTACAAGAGAGCGTTGGGCTTTTCGCCTCGTTTTATACAGTTGTATTTTCAATTATTGGTTTTTTAATAGTGGAATGGTACCGTAGATCCCATAAATATATCATATCAAATCAGCGTATAACATTCAAAGGAGGCATTTTAACTAAAGAAGAAAGAACCCTTCGTTATGACAAGATAACAGATATAAGTGCGAAACAAGGAATTGTCGGTCAAATCTTTGGGTTTGGAACTATTATTCCTATTAGCCAATCTGGATTTGGGCTAGGAGCTGATGAATCCTTTGCAGGTGGTGGCATTCAACTTGGTGAAAAAAAGGCAAAATTTTTAGGGTTTTTTGGTGGAGGCAGAGAGGTACAAACTCCGAGAACAAGAAGTTATTTTGAGCTGCATGGAGTTTATCCTTATAAAGAGGTTAAAAAACTAGTGGAAAGCATGGTACAAGATAGTGTGGTTACGCCTTATCAGCAGGAACAAGTTTCTTTTCAGAAAGAACAAGTTGATATACAGAAACAAATGCGGGATCTTCTTAAAATGCAATCTGAATCAAAGGATGAACAACAAGAACCGGAAAATGAAAAGGACGATGATTCCTAAAACTCCATGGATATGTTTATAATCTAAAAGTTGTTCTCGGGGGAAATATGGTTCCAAAAAAGGTTTTTTTTACTAAAGGCGTGGGCGTTCATAAACATGAGCTGCAATCCTTTGAATTAGCGCTTCGTAATGCAGGTATTGAAAAATGCAATCTTGTCAATGTTTCGAGTATTGTTCCCCCTAACTGTAAAATACTTCCTCAGAAAAAAGGTATTGAACAGTTGAAACCAGGGGAGATAACTTATTGTGTTATGTCGCGGAATAAAACCAATGAGCCAAATAGATTAATAGGAACAGCCATTGGTGTTGCTATACCCCGAGAAAAAAATTCTTATGGATATATATCAGAGCATCATGGTTTTGGTGATCCAGTTAAGAAATTAGGGGATTATGTAGAAGATCTTGCTGCGACAATGCTTGCTACCACGTTGGGTTTGGATTTTGATCCTGATAAAGCATGGGATGAAAGAAAACAGGAATTTAAGATGAGTGGGAAATTTGTTAGAACGCAGAGTGTAGCTCAAACAGCGCGAGGGGATAAAAATGGACTGTGGACAACAGCTATTGCTGCTGCTGTTTTTTTAGAATGAACATATAGAACAGTATTTTTAGATTATTAGAAAACAATTTTTTGTGATTTTATATATTAATTTCTTCCATATTCCCCTTAAAAGAAGCTTTTATATAGGCGTCTACTTTACCCCCCCTTAATTGAAGGGATGATAAACATGTTTGAAGAATTTAACAAATGGTTTGAAGAGTTGAAAATAGAAGATGTTCCATCAGTTGGTGGAAAAAATGCATCTCTTGGAGAGATGATAAGACGCCTAGGTGAAAAAGGCGTTTCAGTACCAGGTGGTTTTGCTGTCACTGCTTATGCATATAAATACATGATTGAAAAAGCGGGTATTGATGTTAAAATCAAAGAGATCCTTTCTGATCTTGATACACATGATGTTCATAATCTTGCAGAACGTGGGGAAAAAATCCGTGAGTTAATTAAAAGCACTCCTATTCCGCCTGAGCTTGAAGAAGACATTCGTAAACATTATCGGGAGATGGAGAAAAGGTATGGTGAGAATGTTGATGTTGCGGTGAGGAGCAGTGCAACTGCTGAGGATCTTCCTGATGCAAGTTTCGCAGGTCAACAAGAAACATATCTGAACGTTAAAGGGGGAGACGAGCTCATTGAGAAGGTAAGAGATTGTTTTGCTTCTTTGTTTACCAATAGAGCGATGTCATACAGAGTGGATAAGGGATTTGATCATTTCAGTGTATATCTCTCTGTGGGTGTACAAAAAATGGTTCGCTCTGATCTTGCGTCCTCTGGTGTTATGTTTTCTATTGACACAGAGAGTGGTTTTGAAGATGCGGTTTACATCACTGGTGCGTATGGTCTCGGTGAGAATGTTGTTCAAGGAACTGTGAACCCTGATCAGTTTTATGTTTTTAAACCAACATTGAAAACAGGTTTTAAACCTATTCTTGAGAAAAAGGTTGGTTCAAAAGAAAAACGTATGATATATGGAGAAAAAGGAACAACACAGCAAGAAGTCAGTGAGGAAGATAAGAAAAAGTTTGTAATCACTGATGATGAAGTGATAAAACTAGCTAAATGGGCAGTAATTATTGAGGATCATTATCAAAAACCAATGGACATTGAATGGGCAAAGGATGGTAACACAGGTGAGCTTTTTATTGTCCAAGCACGGCCAGAAACTGTTCATTCACAAAAAGACATGGCGATAATGAAGACTTATGTTCTTGAAGAAAAAGGAAACCTTCTTGTTGAAGGAGAAGCAGTAGGCAGCATGATTGGTCAAGGTGAAGTTAACGTCATCCATGATGCAAAGGACATAGGGCAGTTTAAAAAAGGACAGGCCCTGGTTACAGATATGACTGATCCTGATTGGGAGCCCATTATGAAAATAGCTGGTGCTATTGTAACGAACCGTGGTGGGCGAACTTGTCATGCAGCGATTATTTCCCGTGAGCTTGGTATCCCTTGTGTTATTGGAACAGGTGATGGTACTGCAAAAATTACAAACGGTGCAAATATAACAGTTGATTGTAGTGAAGGTGTTGGACGGATTTATGATGGTTTACTAAAATTCAAGGTTGATGAGTTGAAACTTGACTCCATACCAAAGACTAGAACAATGATTATGATGAATGTGGGTGTCCCTGAAAAGGCATTCCAGCAAGGGCAAATTCCTAATGATGGTGTAGGTCTTGCCAGGGAAGAATTCATCATAAACTCCTACATTGGTATTCATCCATTGGCCTTACTAGAATATGACCAGTTAAAAGTAAAAGCAGGTTCTGATCCAAGGATTGCAGAGGTTATTCAGAAAATCGATGAGAAAAGCTATAACTATGATAACAAAGCAGAATTCTTTGTTGACACACTTGCAAGAGGCATTTCTAAAATCGCAGCAGGTTTTTATCCAAATGATGTAATTGTTCGTATGTCTGATTTTAAAACCAATGAGTACGCTAACCTTATCGGCGGGTTCCTGTATGAACCACAAGAGAGTAATCCAATGATAGGATGGAGAGGCGCATCTCGCTACTATGATACAAAATTCAAACCAGCGTTTGCCATGGAATGCAGGGCGATAAAAAAAGTCAGGGAGGAAATGGGGCTTACCAATATCAAACCAATGATACCGTTCTGCAGAACACCAGCTGAAGGCCGTAAAGTCATTGAAATCATGAGAGAGAATGGTTTAAAACAAGGTGAAAACAACCTAGAAATCTATGTGATGTGCGAAGTCCCATCAAATGTAATTGTCGCAGATCAATTCGCTGATATTTTCGATGGTTTCAGCATTGGTTCAAATGATCTAACACAGCTAACTCTTGGTCTCGACCGTGATTCTGATATTATTTCACACTTATTCGATGAGAGAAATGATGCAGTTAAACGACTTGTTTCGCAGGTAATTAAAACAGCTCATAGCCATGAGCCAAGGAGAAAAGTAGGTATCTGCGGTCAGGCACCATCTGATTTCCCTGAGTTTGCAGAGTTCCTCGTTGAATGCGGTATTGATAGTATATCACTTAATCCAGATACTGTTGTGAAAACCAGGCTTAAAATCGCTGAGACAGAAAAACGACTTGATATACAATAAATAAAAGATTACTCATATTCCCAGTAAACAGGTTCCAACATATTCATTGGTTTAATTAAAAAACTTTTATTAGTGTTAGTAGTTTGTAGTATCATGGAAATAATTCCATTAATCAAGCTGAAAAAAAGAAAAATCATAGATGAGGACGAATCCTCATCTGATAATATTTTTGAACAAATTGATGAAGAACAATTACTATACATTTTAGACCTTGATGGGATAGAAAAAGACAAACCGAATCTCTGTACTTATCAGAAACTGTCAAAATCCTATGAACTTTGGATTGATAACGGCCCGCGTAATCTTGGAGATGTTGTCGATGCTTTCATGGCAGGTGCAACAAGGATAACTATAAGAAAAGATCTCTGTCTGCAATTAGATATTCCAAGTATACGAGAAATCACTGAAAACAAAATCTACATAAATATCAATCTTGAAGATCAGAAAACACATGCCAGTGAAGATATGTTCTATCATGAAATTGATGGGCTGGTCAATTTTAATAACAGAGAAAAAATTAGGACAGATTTTAGATATAATGATTTCCTAAAACAGTTTAGCATAAAAAACAAAATATATTCTTATGAATCAGATCCTCTAAATGTTTCTTATTGGAAAAACTATGGCATGGAAGGATTATTAGTAGAAATAAAAAAACTACAGGAGTTCAAAAAGTATGCACTCTGAATCTGAAATCATCATTGCATTCATATTCAAACGTAGTGGAAAAACAGAGTTGATTTTTTCTGAGTTTTATCTTTCTCTTTCAATGGATTTAAACTGGTTTACCCCAAAACAAGCAAAAGAATTCATAAACATAGCATTAAAGCAGAGGCTTTTGATAAAAAAAGATGATTTGATAACGCCAACTTTTGATTATGACAAAACAGCGGTACCTGTAGGTTTTTATCCATCTAAACAAGTATTCGAAGAAAAAGAAGTAAAAAAACATGTTAAAGAGGAAGATGTTTTAAAAAAAATAATTAGAAGAATCGTTGAAAAAACTAATCTAAACGAACAAGAAGTAGTCACTAAGTTACAAGAAATTGAAAAAGAAAAAAACATCACACCCGGAGTCGCTGCTCTTTTGATTGGA
>JAUWGL010000110.1 GCA_030606465.1 Thermoplasmata archaeon
TTACCATGCTATTATTTGTTTTTTTGTTCATATATGGTTTGTTTTCTTCCCAGTTGGATCCAATGTTTTCTATAGGTTTTAATGACCAGGGTAAGCATTTTATTTTACCTATGCGGTGTGTTATTCTTTTCCCTGGTCTTAGATCATAATATGATGGTCCAAGTTTTGATCCCCACCAGTTGAGTTTTGCTTTACAGTTTGTAGATTTTGAATAAATCGCGTAAAGAGTGTTATTGCATATATTGTTGTTTACTAGTTCACAGGAGTTTTTGTTTTCTAGGTATAATCCATATCTAAAATTGTTTTTTATATCGCATTCTGAGATGATTATGTTTTTAGAGGGTGTTCTCATTGCTATAGCAAAATGTGTATTCATGTTAAGGTCGCAATGATTTACTATGATATTTGTTGAAGAAAATAGATGTAAACCTGCTCCGTTATGGCAGATGTTACAGTTAGTGATGTAGATATTTGAACAATCTACAGTGAATATTCCGCCAAGATTTACGCTATTATCACTTATGTTACAGTGAGTTATCTCGGTGTTTGATGAAGAGTTTAAATGGCATGCTATGCCATTTGCGTAAAAATATGAATGTTTCACTAGTGTATTTTGGGATTTATCAATGTTTAATCCTATTGAGTTATGGTTAAGGCAGCATCCTTCTATAATGTTGTTATTTGAATTTTTTAATAGGATTCCCTCTCCATTTGTATGAATGGAGCAATTATTGATTTTATTGTTATTTGTATCCTCTAGATATAACCCTGTTTTAGTTTTGTATATGACACAGTCTTTTATTAGATTATTATCTGAGTATATTTTGATTCCTGCATCATCTATGTATCCACCTGAGTTTCTAATAGTAAAATTCATGATGTTTACGTTATCATGAGTAATATGAACTGCATCTGTTTTATACAATGCATCGATAATAGTATTATTTTGATTTTCACCTATTATGGTGACTGTTTTATTGAGAGTGATATGTTCATAGTATGTTCCTTTTAAAACAAAAATTATGTTTCCTTCTATTGAGTTATTGATACCATCTTGTATGTACTGATATGGATAGTCTTTTGTTCCATCCCATGGGCCCTCTGTATTGTATGAGTTTACATAAATAATTGGGATATTTGGGTGAAATTCAATTTTTCCTCCATATGAACTATAAGTTGAAGATAAGAGTATTAGGGAAATAATAAATATTGAATATCTGTAATTCATACCTTACGAATTTTATGACAGTTATTTAATATATAAACTTATCTGTAAATCATTACATATTTTTGTTTTTTATGATTGTTTAATATTTTTTTCTATATTTTTATTTTTTTTATTTAGAAATTTTACTAAATCATAGAAATCTATATATACTAATCATTTACAGAGTATAATATAGAGACATGTTAACAACTAACATATATGTTGTTTGTAAAGATGTGAAAAAATGTTAATTGTAGGGCAAATATCAACCTTGGAAGAAAAAGCCGAAGTAAGATTTGTTGCACAAGTTTTCTCAATAAGCGAAAGAATCAGGTTTATTGCCCGTCAACAAAGAAAAAAATAAAAAAAATTTTAAGGTTCCCCAGCTAAACTTTTAGTTCCAATAAGTGTTTTTGTATCCATTACTCCTTGTAGAGACCTTATTTTTTTTATTACAACATCACCTACAGCATCAATATCAGAGCATTCAATTTTTACCAAGATATCGTACTCACCAAAGAGTGGATGGACTTCAGTTATCTCTACAATTTGGTTTTTTAGCGTATTATATACCTCTTTTTCATGTAGTGGGCTTATTGATAATAACGCGAACCCTATTGCCATGAGACCTTGAATGTGGATTATGTGTCTTATATTTTTGCTTTTAATTTGCGTATCTGGAAAAGATGTTTTATATGATGAATATATTTAGATAATTGGAGATTGGGATGAGAAAAGAGATATTGTTGATAATTATTGTTATGTTAGTTTTTTTCTTTTCGGGTTGTACACAAATAAATAACAATGATGATTCAACATCTGGTAATAATAACTCCAACAATGGAAATAATAACAATATATTAGCAGGTCCAACAATTCAAGAATTAGTAAATAGAGAAAAACAATATAATTACTCATATTCAGTACAAAGCCTTTCATGTCCAGATGGTGATTGTAAAAGTCCTACAAATTCTACTGTTAAGATTGGTAACTCTTTTGGTTATACACTTAGTATAAGCCATAGAGAAGATTATGACTCTTATTATTTAACAGATTATAGTCAAATGGTTGTTAGACAGTGGGCACCTGGTTATCTTATTTATGGAAGCGAACTTGAATGTCATGGTTTTTCTATTGCAGATACTACTAGAAAAACTCTTGTTGATTTAGATGCACAAATTGTTGATAGGGGACAGATGCTAGTAGATGGGGAGTATGTAGATTGTACTCATGTTATTTATTATACTTATCAAAAGGATAATGAGGGTAATGATACTGAGGATGTAATTTTGATTTATGAGCAATGGATATGGGATGAATATGGTGTTAAAGTAAAAACACATATTTACAGGCCGCCTGATAACCCGCATCTTCCAGATTACGATGTTACTTCAACAATGTATAATTTTGTTTTTGATGAGCTTACTATTTTGGATTTCGCATACCCTGATCCTTGTAATATTGTCGACTAAAAGTGATCTCCTTATCAGTAAGTAATAAATATTAGTAATGCATTATGTTAACAATTAACAGGAGGTATATGTTTTTGGAAGAAAAAACAAAAAATAGGTCAAGCATTACGAGTGTTGCAGAAAAAGAACTAGGCCTTCTTAGCAGACATATAGATGTTTTAAAAACAGTGGAAGAGCACGGTCCTGTAGGCATTATTCGCTTATCACAAATGACTGGTCAGCCGCAACATATGATACGATACTCATTAAGAACACTTGAAAAAGATGGCATAATAACACCTTCGCCTCATGGTGCGGTAGTCACTGATAGAGTACATGAAACGCTTGGCACGCTGGAATCTACCCTGGATGAATTTTCAACAACAGTACAAGACCTTAAAAAGAAATTGAAATAAACCTAAATAGATTGTTACAAAAAATACTAGTCTTTTTTGCTATTTCTCAGAATGAGGCATAAATTCATAATTGGGCCTTTGTGATAATAATTGTCAAATAAAGATTATAAACCATGTGTGTTATAGGTAAGATATAATTATCTAGAAAAAAATATGTGATGTGATAAAAAATGTTGAAGAAAACGCTGATCTTAGGAATAATACTAATTAGTCTTTTAGTAGTTTCAACTTTTTCAGCTAGTGCTGTTGAAGAAACAAAGACAATAGAGGATGATGAAGACGATGTTGTTAAAACAGAGGATCTTGAAACTGAAACTACTGTTAGCTATAAACCAAATGTAGACATTACAAAAATAATATATGAACAAAAGGATCAAAGTGCTACCGTTACCCTAACTGTTAAGGGGGAGATTGAAAAAAGGGGAAATATCGAGGACATACTTGACTCTTCTGATGGGGACCCTGAATCACCTAGTTTTAGTTGGGATCTTGTTATGTATGGAATTAATATAGAAACATCCTCAACGTTATATTCAATTCAATATGTAAATACGGTATGTAACATGACAAATGATGGGTATAATATGGAGCCTACATCTTGGTCTGATACCGGTTCTAACCTTGTTGTTTCTTTTAATTTACAAGATGAGGATGAAACATTAACATTCATTGATGCTCTTGCAACGGATTTGAAAATTAACTTAATAAAACAAGACATATATATAGACGGTGCTCCTGATGCTATAGATTTAGAAGTTAAAATTAATAGTCCTTCTGAAGGGAAAGTAAATAAAACCATTAGTTTTTCTGGTAAAGTGGAAGATGGTTATCCTGAATATGAATAT
>JAUWGL010000160.1 GCA_030606465.1 Thermoplasmata archaeon
AAAATATCCAACTGAAATCGATGTAACAGGAGAAGAACCAAAGATTGGAGTGTTCATATGTCACTGTGGAATTAATATTGGTGCATATGTTGATGTCCCCGGTGTTGTTGAGTATGCAAGGACACTAGATAATGTTGCATATGCAGAAGATAATCTTTATACTTGTTCTCAGGACACTCAGAAAAAAATAGTTGAAAAAATAAAAGAACACAAACTTAACAGAGTAATCGTTGCATCTTGTACACCTAGAACCCATGAGCCACTATTCCAGGAGACAATTCGTGAGGCGGGATTGAATCCGCATCTTTTTGAAATGGCGAATATTCGTGACCAATGTTCGTGGGTGCATATGAAGGAACCAGAGGCTGCTACCGAGAAGGCTAAATATCTAGTTCGAATGGCAGTTTCAAAAGCACGGTTAATCGAACCACTGCCACGTATTTCTCTTGATGTAACGCAGAAGGCACTTGTGATGGGTGGTGGTGTTGCAGGGATGGTTTCAGCACTTGCTGTTGCTGATCAAGGATATGATGTATTTCTTGTGGAAAAAGAAAAAATGCTTGGAGGTAATGCACAGAATATCTATTGGACCGTTGAAAATGATGATGTTCAGAAATATCTAAAGTCATTGATAGAAAAAGTAGAGAAGCATCCACATGTCAAGGTATATAAAAATGCAAATGTTGAGAAAATCGAGGGATATGTAGGGAACTATAAAACAACGTTGAAAAACGGTAAGGCACTCCTTGAAATTGAGCATGGAATTGTTATTGTAGCTACTGGCGCTGAGGAATCAAAACCAAAAGAGTATCTTTATGGGAAGGATAAACGAGTAGTCACACAATTAGAACTGGAAAAACAACTTGCTACAGGAACTAATTTTAGTAAAAAAACAATAGTTATGATTCAATGTGTTGGTTCCCGTGATGATGAACATCCATATTGTAGTCGTATATGCTGTACCGATGCTATTAAGAATGCGCTAAAAATAAAAGAAGAAGATCCTGATGCTGAGATCTATATCTTGTATCGTGATATGAGAACCTACGGTTTAGGTGAGACATTTTATGAAAAAGCGCGAAGTAAAGGAATCGTTTTTATCAGATATGATATTGATGAAAAACCCAAGGTGAAAACCGGTAAAAAAGACATTGAGGTTATGATTCGTGATCGAATACTGGATGAAAAACTACTGATTCATACAAATCTTGTAGTGCTAAGCCCTGCAATTGTTCCAAGTGAAGGAAACGAGGAACTTGCAAAGCTATTAAAAGTTCCATTAAATGAAGATGGTTTCTTCCTTGAAGCTCATGTAAAACTACGCCCAGTTGATTTTGCAACTGAAGGTATTTTCCTTGCCGGAATGGCACATTCACCAAAATCCATCAGCGAGAGTATTGCTCAGGCATATGGGGCAGCAGCAAGAGCGTTAACCATTATTTGTAAGGATAAATATACGACAGAGGCAACCATTGCACAGGTAAATGAAGATCTTTGTAGTGGTTGTGGAATATGTATTGCTACTTGTCCATATGGTGCAATAGAAACTGTTACCGAGATACATGATGGTAAAGAAATTAAAGTCTCACGGGTCCTGGAGGGGGTATGTAAGGGATGTGGTAGCTGTACATCTGCATGTCCTTCTGGTGCCATTGAACAAAAAGGATTCAAAAGGGTTCAAATTTCATCAATGGTTGATGTTGCAGTAGCATAAGATAATATTTCAGATTGAACAATAGAAAATCGATATAATATGACTTTAATAAAACTGGATGGTAAGAACTATGGTTAAAAGGTCAGAAAAAGCAAAAACGATGAGGAAGCTTATAAAAGCTATATGGATTTTTAACTGGTTTAATTCCTGTGGATTTGCTGAATTGGTACCAGTAGTGGGGTCTAGATGGGATATGGAAAGGTTTGGAATGATTATTGTTGGATCACCTCGGCATGCAGACGTGTTGTTTATTGCTGGGTACCAAACGCTCAAATCGATAAAAAGAGCAAAAAGAGTATATGAACAGATGGCTGAACCTAGGGTGGTAATTGCTTTAGGTTCATGTACTATGACAGGTGGTATGTATTGGGATTCGTACAATACGATCAAGAGGTTGGAGGATTATTTACCAGTTACTATTTACATTCCGGGTTGTCCACCTAGACCAGAAGCAATATTTGAAGCTTGTGAAAAAATATTTAAGCATGTAAAGGAGTTGGAATAAAATGAATCCAAAGGAGGAAAGAGAAGCAGAAATTCTTGAGGATATAGGTTCAAAATTTGATGTTGAAGGTAAAATACAGCGAGAGCGTAGGATATGGATATCAATAGATAACAAAGAGTTAATAAAATTATGTGGTTGGCTAAAAAACCAGGGATTTGAGCATTTATCAGCAATATCAGTAACC
>JAUWGL010000014.1 GCA_030606465.1 Thermoplasmata archaeon
GCGTCAGTTCAGCATCTTTCTTAATTAGAATGTCTTATTGAAATCAAGTAAAAACCCAGCTCCCCCCAATATATTTGCTAAAAAAACGCAAAATAAACATTTTTTTGAAAACAAATATCACATCTAACGTTATAGCAAAAAACTATTTTTTAAAATATCGATACTCAATATTGCAACTGCCCTCAACACTAACCATACAAGGACCAACTGGAGTACTTGGCGTGCATGCCTGACCGAACAATGGGCATTCAGAAGGAGATACAAGTCCTCTAAGGAGCTCCCCGCATCGACATCCTTCGGGTTCTGAAAACTCCTTGTTTTTAAGACTCTTTAGTTCATTCTCATGTTTCTTACGTGCATCATACTCTTCAAAACTGCTACGAAGTTCAAGACTAGACTCTTTAATAACTGGAAACCCTCGCCATTTGATATCTCCTGGCTCAAAGACTTTTTCAAGCGTTTTCAGAGCTTTGACATTTCCCTGCTCATGAACAACACGAGTATACTCATTTTGAACACATGCTTCTCCATGTTCAATCTGCTGAACAAGCATCCATGTACCCATCAAAAGATCAATCGGTTCAAAACCAGCAACAACCTGAGGAATATGATACTCCTTTGAAATAAATTCATAAGGTTTTGTACCAATAATTGTAGAAACATGACCAGGTTCAATCAAACCATGCAGCTTAACTTCACCCATATCAAGAATAGCCTTCAAAGCATTTGGTACTGTACGATGACAACAAAGAATAGAAAAATTACTAGGCGGATTCTTTAGTAGAACAGATGCAGTTGTAGGGGCAGTTGTCTCAAAACCAACAGCCATGAAAACAACATCTTTATCCTTATGTTCCGTAGCAAGGTTCACGGCATCTTCTATCCCATAAACAGTCCTAACATCATAGCCTTCTGTTTTCATGCTTTGTAATGACTGTTTTTCGCCTGGAACATTTATCATATCGCCAAACGAGGCCACAGTTTTACCACTTCTTGCAAGCAGTAACATTTCTTCAATTTCTTTAGGTGTTGTAACACAAACTGGACAACCCGGCCCTTGTCCAATTTCAATGCCACAGTCCCTTAACAATACATCAAGACCATGTTTTACCAAAGTGTCTTGATGTGTCCCACAGACATGCATGAATTTTAGATTTACATCTAGTTTTTTAATTTTGGAAACTATCTCTTTTGCTAGTTTTTTATCTCTAAGTGAGAACACTACATTTCCTCCATAGATAGCATCTCTCTAAAAAGATCAAGGGTCTCCTCAGCTTCTTTTTCGTTGAGTACTTCTATTGCAAAACCAGCGTGAACAAGAACGTAATTACCATTTTTAACATCAACAAGTGTAACATTGGCTTTACGTTTGGTACCATCTCCGTAATCAACAATGGCGTGTTCTTTGTTTTTGTCGATTTCTATGATTTTACCAGGTATTGCTAGACACATTATTCCGTGATTATACCCTGGTACAATATAAATTTTCGCTTAAATATGACAGTTAAAGCTATATAGAACAATATGTTTAGACCCCTAAATTCACTATAAAGGATGGATTAACTATGAAAGAACTAGAAAAAACAGCATCTGTCTGTCCTGCATGCTATCAGGAGGGGAAAATCCGGAAAATAGATGCAAAAATCATTGAGGAAGAGGGTAAAGTATACATAACCAAAGAATGCAAGATACACGGTTCTTTCAAGGATATATATTTCAGTGATGCCCGCCTCTATAATAAATGGATAAAATACAAGATAACTGGAAAACCTGCTCCTGATGTTAAAACAAAAATTTTTGATGAACCTGCACTGTATGACGAACATCGATCACAAAGTGTTCTTACAAATCTTCTAATTACAAACAGATGTAACTTGCGATGTAGCTACTGTTTTATGAATGCTGGTGCATCTGGCGTAATCTATGAGCCAACCATAGATCAAATAAGAGAACTAATGACTCAAGCGAGAAATGAAAGACCAATGGGTTCTAAAGCAATTCAAATAACTGGTGGGGAACCAACAGTAAGAGATGATCTTCTTGACATTGTAAAAATGACTAAAGAAGTTGGTTTTTCACATGTCCAGGTCAATACCAATGGGTTGAAGCTTGCCGATAGCGCTGAGTACTGCAAACAACTCAAAGATGAAAAAGTCAACACAATATACATGAGCTTTGATGGTGTAACAAAAGAGACTAACCCTTGGATAGAGCAAAGTAAAAAAGCAATAGATAATCTCAGAAAAATAAATTTAAAAGTTGTCTTGGTACCTGTTTTGATAGGTGGTAAGAATCTTCACGAGACCGGTAAGATAGTTCGTTTCGCTCTTGACAACATGGATATCGTTAGAGGTATTAACTTTCAACCGATCTCGTTCTGTGGCAGGGTTACAAAGATAAAAGACGAAAAACGAGACAAACAACGTGTCGATTATGTGATGATGATGGAAGATATAGAAAAAGAGTTTAATGGAGAAATATCCCGGGATGATTTCTACCCTGTACCTTTTGTATCTCCCATTTCAAGACTAATTGAAATGCTAAAAGGTGAAACACAGGTGGAATTTACAGCTCACCCTGGATGCGGAGGGGCAACATATATCTTTGTTGAAGATGGAAAACCTCTGCCCGTCACTCGTTTTATTGATGTAGAAGCTATGTTTAAATTCATTGATAAACAAGTTCAGATAAGGGGACCATTGAAAAAAATACGGATTGCTTCTGCTTTTTTGAAAAACATCAATAAATTCGTTGATTATGATAAAGCACCGAAGGGTTTTGATTTGAAAAAACTCCTTAAAGATGCAGCAATCGGTGGTAGTTATGATTCACTTCGTGGATTTCATTATAAAAGTTTGTTTGTTGGTTCTATGTGGTTCCAGGATGCCTTTAACTTGAATGTTGATCGTTTGCAACGTTGTGTAATACATTATACTACTCTTGAAGGAATTGTACCATTCTGTTCGTATAATGGTCTCGGTATTGGTGATAAAATCCGTGAGAAACATTCCATATCTATTAAAGAATGGGAGGAACAAACTGGTAAAAAACTTAAAGATGATTTACGGAAGGATGTCCCGTTGACATAAAAACAGTGTTTGTTCACCCATGAAACGCAATTTTTGTCAGCCACATGATCAATATTCCGCATATAAAGATAAGCATAGTAAGCATCGATTTTTCGATGTTAACTTCCTTCTTTATCTCAGGAACTAAATCTGTTGCAGCTATGTAAATAAAACCACCTGCTGCAAAAGGAAGCAAAAACACCAATAAAGGCAATAAGTGCAATAGAGAAAGTAGCAACAATAATATATGCCAGATGAATCATAAAAACTACCTCAACCTAATTTTTGTGGATAACCTCTCTCGTTCTTTTAAGTCTTTTTGTCTTTTATAAAAATCACACAAACGTCTTATTTCATTTCCAGCATTAATCCTTAAATAGATCTGTGCTAAGATACCTGTCTCCTCTATCTGGGAATATCACAATTATATTCCCACTTTTTATTATCTTAGCTGTTTCAATTGCTGCAATCATTGCTGCACCGCTACTCATACCTGCAAATATCCCTTCTTTTTTTGCTAGCTGTCTGGTCATTCCAAAAGCATCCTCAGTTTCAATCATTATTTCAATATCAATCTTTGAAGGATCATAAATCGCTGGAACAATTGCTTCTTCCATGTTTTTTAAACCCTGGATATAATGATCTCTTACAGGATGAGCACATACTATCTTTATATTTGGATTACACTCTTTTAGATATTTGCCAACACCCATAATAGTGCCTGAGGTACCTATTGCTGAGACGAAATAATCTATTCTACCTCGGGTTTGTTCTATTATCTCTCCTGCTGTTGTTTCATAATGAGCGATTTTATTGTATTTATTTGTAAACTGATCGGTACAAAAGTATTTATCTGGATATTTTTCCAATAACTCTTTGACTTTTAAAATAGCTCCATCAGTTCCTTTTTCTGCATCAGTTAGAATTATTTTAGCACCGAACGCTTTTATCGTTTTCCTTCTTTCAGATGATACAGCTTCGCTCATTACAATTTCTACATCATAGCCTTTAATGTTTCCAATCATAGACAAAGAGATACCGGTATTGCCTGATGTTGCCTCAATAATTGTTTTTCCTTTTGTCAATGTGCCCTCTGTTTCTGCTTGTTCGATCATCTTTCGGGCAATTCTGTCTTTGATACTTCCTCCAGGGTTGTCTCCTTCAAGCTTTGCGTATATGGTCGCATTTGGATTAGGATTAAGTCTATTGATCCTAACCAAGGGAGTATTTCCAATGAGATCAAGGATAGTGTTTCCGACATTATTTCCATTAATCATTTTTTATCACCTCAAAAAAATTTAATATCGAGTGATACAATGAAAAAATCAACAACAGCAACAAGTTTTTGTTTTCATCTGTATCATCATATATTAATATTTAGATGAGGACGGTATATTTAACTTTTTTGTATGGCCTTTTCTTAATCTAGTGCAAGCCTAATATATCTACTTGTAGGGTATTAAACATATAATCTTCAACATTTCGTTTCCAGTATTACAAAACTGATGCCATTCCATAGGCGGGATAAAAAAAACATCTCCCTGTTTAAACGGTTTTTCATTCTGTTTATCTTTAGTAACGCCTCCTCCTTCTAAAACAAATACTTCATGTTCCCAGTCATGCTGATGCAAAGGGGTATATCCTCCAGGTTGAATTTCAAAAACGCGCATGGCAAAGTTTTCAGCACCGTCTTTTTTTGAGATAACCCATCGTACCTTTACGTCTTTTATGCCCTGTTCTTCAGGCTCTTCTAGCTCTACTTCTGTATAATGTACGTGTTTCACAACAATCACCCTTGCTCGTTGGTCCTGACATTGCATTTCTTATATTTATTTTGTTGCTAATGAGAAATTTTAAATACTAGATGTTATATACATGTAACATAATGTTAGAAATAACTAACAAAATGTTATATGTGAATAACAAAATGTGATTTGAAAATGAAAGAAAAAATAGCAATAATATTAGGAGTTTTAGTAGCAATGCTAGTAATTATGACATTATTTGTTTACATAGTTGCCAAAGATGCCTTTGAATTATTTGATCTAATTTCTATTGCAATAGTTTTGATTTTAGTTGGCTCTGCAACATACATAATATGGGACAGAATAAAAAATATAAAAGCAGGTTTACCTGTACAAGATGAAAGATTAAAAATAGCAACTTATAAAGCTGGGTATTATGGTTTTATTGCAGCAATTTGGAGTGCAATTGGAAGTAATTTAGCTTTCGAAATAATTTATGATCAAGAACTAAGAGGCGGTCTAGTTGTAGCGGCAGTTGTAATAGTTTCAGGTCTTGTTTTTATGATCTCCTATTTCTACTTATCTAGAAAAGGGGACATAGAATGAAAAACATACTTTGGTACCTGGGTTTTCTATCCGCTGTGAGTATGCTATATTTTGTTGAGGGAAAGACGGTTTTCCTGTGCTTCCTTAGTTTCATTCCCTACTTTGCAATGTACAATTTAAGTGATGAGAGGCTAGAAATGATTGTTGGCAGGGCAACAAGGAACGCTTTTATGTACACGATATTTTTCGGAGTTGCAACGATTGTATACATATACCTAACACATAGCAGTACTGAACTATTCGCTCCGGCATTTGTATTTCTTTTCGGAGGAAGCCTAATAGTATGCCTTCTCTCTGTATTCTACTACGACAGGGCAGGTAAATAAAATGAAAACAAGAATCAAAGAGCTCAGAGCACGATACGATTTAACACAAGAAGATCTTGCAAAAAAAATAAGTGTACGAAGAGAAACAATTCTATTCATGGAAAAAGGAAAATACAACCCTTCTCTAAAATTGGCACATCAAGTGGCTAAGGCTTTACAAACCACAATCGATGAATTGTTTATTTTTAATGATGATTAACTATTCATATAAGCAGTTTCTCTACTGTCGCATTCCACATTTCAATAATTCTATTAGATAATTCTCCATCTGAAAATTCTATAATACTTTTCTCTTTGACCATGGCCTCAGTCATAACAGTGTCAAATGGAAGTTTTCCAACTAATTCTATATCATGATTTTTACAGTATTCTTCAATTCCTTCTGTAATTTGTATGTTAAGATCGTATTTATTAATACAAACAACAGCTGGAATCTTAAAATGATTAGTAATACCTATCATTCTCTCAAGATCAAGAACAGCAGAAAGCGATGGTTCAGTAACTATCAAAACAAGATCAACATCAATTATCGTTGAAAAAGCAGGATAGCTAATCCCAGAGGGTCCATCAATAATAACAAGATTTTTTCTTTTTTCCTCAGCAATGGTTTTTGCATTTTCTTTTACTGCTGTTACAAGTTTACCTGATATCTTTTCTCCAGGGTTAAACCTTGCATGAGATATTGGTCCAAAGTGTGTTTCAGAAGCATATATTAAACTCGAATCTCTATCTATCATTTTTATGGCATCAACAGGACAAACATATTCACATATACTACATCCTTCACAGGATTTCGGAATTATATTTATTTTTTTATCAATGGCATTAAATCTACAAAAATTAATACATTTCTTACAGTCATCACATTTTTCTTCATCAACAGATGCGATTTTAAGATCATGAAAACCTACAGTTTTTTTAATATCTGCCTTCAAAAACAGATGAAGATCAGGAGCATTAACATCACAATCAGCAAGAACAAAATTATCAGCAAGCGAAGCAAAAGCAACTGTAATCGCTGTTTTACCCGTGCCACCTTTATGACTGATAACTGCTAACTGTTTCACCTCTAAGATTCCTCCTAATCTTTTCAAAAATATTTACAAAATTCTCACGAAAAACAGGTAATTGGTTAATAAAAGGAGTTCCCTGAGCGTACAATTCTGCAATTTCTTTACTATAAGGAATTTTCAACAAAACAGGTATCTTCTCATGACTGCAAAAAGTTTCAACATGTTTATCGCCAATACCATCTCGGTTAATAATAACTCCAAATGGAATGCCACTCTGCATAATTACGTCAACAGATCGCTTAAGATCATGAAAACCGAAAATCGTAGGTTCAGTAACCAGAACACAATAATCTGAAGAATCAATTATCTTAATCAAAGAAAACGATAAATCTGACGGAGTATCAATAATTACATCCTTATCTCTAATAATCTTTTTTATTAAAACTTTAATCATAGCAGACGACCCGGTCTCACCAACATTCAATAAACCACGAAAAAAATCAATTTTACCCTTAGATCCATATCCAATTCTTCCAACAACTTGCTCATAGTAATTAATAGCACCCTTCGGACAGACAAGTTCACATCCACCACATGAACGACAAAGCCCTGGAAAAACAACCACATCAGATGAAACCACAGAAAGAGCACCATACACACAAAACTCTGAACACTTACCACAAAAATCACATTTACTTTTGTCAACACTTGGAACTAACAATTTCACATCCTCAGATTCCTCCAATGGTGTTTTAAGAAAAATATTTGAATTTGATCCTTCCACATCACAATCAATAAACTGCACATTAATAAGACTCAAAGCAAGATTAGTAGCAACTGTTGTCTTACCAATACCACCCTTACCACCTACAACAGAAATAATCATCCTTTCACCTTAAAAATAAAACATGGTATACATTCTAGATGACTTTTCATATTTTCACTTAGCGACAATGATCATTATGATATTCATTTCTAAAACCTCTAATTATTTATAAAGCCTATTAAAAACAACAACTCTAAAACCTTAATTTTTTCTATATTAAAAGACTAATCTTATCATCATGTTTAGTATTCATTTCATATATGAAACTTATATCTTGGAATGTAAATGGTATAAGAGCAGCTGATAGAAAAGGATTATTTAATTGGTTCAAAAAAGAATCACCTGATATTCTTTGTTTGCAAGAAATAAAAGCACTACCGGAGCAAGTACCACCGCATCTTAGAAATGCTCCTGGATATTATGTTTTTTTGAATCCAGCAGAACGAAAAGGTTACAGTGGCGTAGCAACATTTACTAAAGAAAAACCAATAGATATCAAAACAGGTTTTGGCATAGAGAAATTTGATTGTGAAGGTAGAACTCTGATCACAGAATTTCCTTCTTTTACATTGTTTAATATCTATTTTCCAAATGGAAAGAAAAACCAAGGAAGACTTGATTACAAACTTGATTTTTACGATACCTTTCTGGGATATGCTGATAATTTAAAAGCAGAAGGTAAAAACATTATTGTTTGCGGTGATTTTAATACTGCTCATAAAGAAATCGATCTGGCAAGACCAAAGGAAAACGAAAAAATCTCTGGGTTTTTACCAGTGGAACGTGCATGGATAGATACTTTTATTGATCATGAATATGTTGATACTTTTAGATATCTCAATAAAGAACCAGATCAGTATTCATGGTGGGATATGAAAACACGTGCACGTGAGAGAAATGTTGGATGGAGGATAGATTATTTTTTTGTTAACAAAGAATTCATGTCACATGTCAAAAAAGCATTTATTCTGCAGGATGTTACAGGTTCTGATCATTGCCCAATTGGAATAGAAATAGAGGTGTAAATTTTGGAAGACTCATTAGATTATATTTATAAAGAGCAAAAAGAACTATCAGTGTATGGTGGAATAGCTGCACTTCTCGGATGGGATCAGATGACTTATATGCCAGCTGATGGTGCAGCTGAACGAGCTGAACAAACTGCTCTTATATCAAGATTATCTCATGAAAAATTTACCTCAGAAAAACTTTGGAATCATGTACAAAAACTGATGAATCCTAATGTTTTAGGAACATTACAAAAAAAAGATAAAGCAGTTGTTGTAAGACTCCAAAAAGATATTGAAAAATCTCGTAAGGTACCATCAGAGTTTGTTGAAAGAATATCTAAAACTACAACTCTTGCATATCCTGCTTGGCAGGAGGCAAGAGAGAAAAGCGATTTTTCAATTTTTTTACCTCATCTTGAAAAAATTGTAGAACTCGAAAAGGAATATTGTGGTTTTATTGATCTGCCTGGACCTCGTTACAACAGCCTTCTTGATGACTATGAAGAAGGAATGACTGTTGATAGATTAAAAGGAGAATTTGATTTTTTGAAATCCAGTCTTATTGAATTACTTGAAAAGATCACATCAAGCGAGATTTATGAGAAACAACATGGTTTTGATAAGAAAGTTAGTGTTGAAAAACAACGGGAGATTTGTAATGTTGTTATTGAAAAAATGGGTCTTCCAAGGAATCGTTCAAGGCTTGATGTTTCAACTCATCCGTTTACTACATCTATGGGTTATGATGATGTAAGAATTACAACAAATTTTGAACGTGAGAATCCGCTTTTTTCGTTTTTTTCTACGGTTCATGAAACCGGTCATGCATTGTATGAATTGAGGATGCCAAGAGATGAATATAAAAACACGGTTATTTCCGACTCTCCGTCTCTTGGACTTCATGAGTCTCAATCTCGTTTCTGGGAGAATATGATTGCAAGAAGCAAATCTTTCTGGAATTTGTTCTATCCAATATTTAAAAACAGTTCTCCAGAATATTTTAAGGATTTAGATATTGAAACTTGGTATAGATATGTGAACCAGGTGAGACCATCACTTATCAGGGTTGAGGCTGATGAGCTGACCTATTGTTTACATGTGATTTTACGATTCGAGCTTGAATTGGAACTGATGAATGATAAAATAAATGTTCCTGAGCTTCCAGGTTTATGGAATGAAAAAATGCAGGAAATGCTTGGAGTTTCACCAGCAAATGACAGGGAAGGGGTTCTGCAGGATATGCATTGGAGTGGTGGTAGCTTTGGCTATTTCCCAACATATGCTATTGGGACTATCTATGCATCTCAACTCTTTTATCAATTGACAAAAGATAACCCGTCTATCTATGATGAAATTGAAAATGGAAATTTCACAAATATCCTTTCATGGTTAGAAGAAAAGATTCATAAACATGGGCGATTAATGGCTGCTGATGAAATAATTAAAAAAGTGTGTGGTGAAGGGTTGAACTCTAAGGTTTTCATTGGCTATCTTAAAGATAAATATTATGATTTGTATGATGTTTAGTAGAATTTGTTTTATCATGATTTTTTCTTTTTAGGAAAAAATAAATATTAGTTTTTATATGGAGACTAGTTAATAATAAGGCGTATTTTATGGTTGAAAAAACTGTTAGCTGCCCTGATTGCGGTAAGACTTTGACCTGTTCTGGTAATCCTGGAGAGGTTGTAAAAATTACTTGCTCATCATGTAACACTGTGGGAAAAGTGACATTCAAAAGATCTATCTCAACTACTGATGTTGCAATAGAAGTATCAAACTTGAAAAAGATTTATGGTGATCTTGTTGCTGTTAATGATATATCTTTTTCAATTAAGAAAGGTGAGGTTTTTGCGTTTCTCGGCCCAAATGGTGCAGGGAAAACAACTACTGTTGAAATGATAGAGTCAATACGTCAACCTATAGCCGGTGATATTAAGATACTGAATAAAGATATTAAAACTTCTTTTGGTGAGATAAAAGAAAAAATTGGAATACTACCTCAGGAGTTTCGTTCGTTTGAAAAACTTACTGTTAGGGAAACACTTGTGTATTTTTCAAAACTTTACACAAAAAAAGCTGATATTAATGATATCATAAATGCGATGGATCTGAAAGATGAGGAAAACAAACTATACAAGGATCTCTCAGGGGGACTTAAACAACGTGTAGGTGTTGCTATTTCACTGGTAA
>JAUWGL010000072.1 GCA_030606465.1 Thermoplasmata archaeon
AATGCAATAAGAACAATTACTGCAAAAATAACAACCATTATACTAAGCAGGAGATTTGTTTCATCATTTTCTTTTGAAACTGTATCTGGTTTTTCTATGGATTGTCCTTGCATAAGCATAGTGCATTCTGTAAATGCTTTCTCAATATGTTCAAAACCAGCTTCATAACTTCCTTGTCTTATTAGTTCACTACCCGTATCGTAATCCTCTTCTGCATCTGGGCTTTGCTTACCAATAGCAGTTGCTGCATCAAGCCGGGATTTACAAATATCAAGAGCAATATCTTCTATCTTTTCAATAATACTTGTTGACCCGGCAATATCTTCTAAATCAGTAATTGCGTTTTGCATTTTATCAAGTGAAAACAAATAATTGTTCTCCCATAGACCAGTAAGGGCATCTATGATTTCTTGTTTACTGGAATGTTTACTTGCTTCCATCCACAACTCTTCTGTGTAATATGCTTGTCGTTGCATACCTGTATCGACAATTGTTAGAAACTCTGAAACATCCTTATCATCTTTTAAAAGATCAGTTGAAATTTGTTCCATACTGTCAACTTCATAAAAAAATACATCCTCTGTTTTATTGAACTTATTAGATAGGTCATCATAGACTTGTAATAAATCTAGTGAAATTTGTGCTGCATCACCACTCTCGTAAGGATCAAAAATATCAGTGTTACAAATATGAAATGGAACATAAATTGAACTGCAAGCATTATTAGGTGAAAACCAACCAATACTCAACTCGTTATAGTTTTGTTTTGGAATCCTATAAACAGCTATTGATTCAAACTCAACGTTTTTCTGACTCATACCACGGAGACCATCAAGATCCTCAGAATTTAGTCGTGACCAATTAATCATATCACAAACAGTTATACTACCATACCTTGGTTGAATATGACTCATCAATTCATCCTCCCAGGCTTTGTAAACATTACAAACTGAGAGTTTTGCTTTGTTATCCTTGATTTCAATAAGTTTCACACTAAACTCACCAACAGAAACCTGTTCACCTAACTGTATTTTTGTAACAACACCGATGCTTTTACTTTTCAATATATGAATCATACCAACTGGTGTTACAGTAACATAATCATCACCTATACCGGTAACCCTCACACCATACAAAGACCCGAGCCGTATAACACCCATTTTTCTAACAGATTTTTCAACAACTGTATCAAAAGATTTTGAAATAGGACGTTTCTTAAGATGCTGAGTCTTCCAAAGCATCACAGGATAATTATGTCTAACAGCAACACCATTAACTATTTCTTCAATTTCATAATGAAAAGCATCACCCTCAACAACAAAACCCTTATTTGGACCTACAACAAACAAATTCTCAGAAACACCAGACGCATGCATCTCCTTTACAACATCCTCTGTAAGTAGTTCAACAGCTTCATCCTCAGAATCGGCTTTTTGACATGCATAACGAATCCAATCAAAATCATCCCAACTAAAGCGTGTAGGATTATTCCACCCAGAATTAGTATCAGAATCACCAAAAGCAAGACCCGCATCAGTAAGAGTCATACCAGCCTTTACAATATTAGGAATGACATCATCCTGTGTTGCAATACCAATAAACTTATGATCTGTTGTAAAACTCATAGACTTACCAGTCCAAGGATGATTATATTCATACTTATAGCCACTTGGAACAATACATAATACTTGTAAACCATCCCGGCTAGGATCCCTAACCTTTAATAGAAGATTATAGTCACCCTCTGTAGCATCGCCACATGCAACAATATCTTTACACGCTTTAGTGCTAAATGATAAAAAAATATTCAAAAGAAGAAATATTACAAGTAGGACTGTAACTATTGAATATTTTTTCATATAATCATATAATATGGAATTTAATATATAAAAAGATTATTAAAGGATTATTTTGCTTTTTTTGTTGTTTTCTTTTTAGCTAGTGTCTTTTTCTTAGCAGCCGCCTTTGTCTTTGTTTTAGTTTTATTAGCAGTTGGTTTTTTAGCTACTGGTTTTTTCGCAGCAGTTTTCTTTGTCTTAGCTTTTACTTCTTTTTTTGGTTTCTTTGGTTTTTCTTCCTTGACTTCCTCTTTCACTTCTTCTTTAACTTCTGCTTCTTTGACTTCCTCAGTTGGTTCCTCTGGCTTATCTTCTTTTGCTTCTTCTTTGATTTCTTCTTTTGGTTCTTCTGTTTCTTTATCTTTTTTCTTTTTAGGCTTTTTTTCTTTTTTCTCAGTTACTTCAGATTCTGGTTTTTCTTCCTTCTTTGGTTCTGGTTTTTTATCTTCCATCATAATTGTTGGCTGTTGAAGAACCTCTGTTTTATAAATCTCAACTCTTTTAACAGGGTAAAGCTGTTTACAATTTTTATATATCTCCCTACCCAACCTACCATCTACAATGCCTTTTACAAGCTCAGAGAGCGTACCAGATTTTCCTTGATCAGTAAATGTTTTTTTCATAACTTCACGAACTAATTTTTTCTGTGAATTCTGTACACGTTTATCTGTAGTAGCAAAAGGTTTCACACGTAGAATTGCACCATCACGAGTAGAAACATCATATACACCATCAATCTTTGATCTTCTCCTACGTATCAACCTTCTAAGATAATCAGATGTAAGCGTATGACCCACAAACTGAGTGTAAGCATTTGTCTCTTCTACCTTGTTTATTTTAAAAAAAAGCTTAATATGAGATCTTCTGAAATCATTTGTTAAATCCTGAAGAGAAACCTCAGTTACTCTGTTTATGAGATTGTCAGGACTATCAGCTAAGGTATCAGCTACAGTAACATTATCAAATGATGCAGGTGCAAGAATATTATACCAGTTTTTTGCTTTCCACCTGTCTTTCATCTTCCGAGCAGATGTCCTTGATCGTGCTTTTGCCATAATTATCACTTTTAATATCTATAAATATATTAGGATGGTTTTTTCGGTAATATCCTCTCTATACTTAAAACTATGCTGATGTCCAGTAGTTCCGAAACATGGCGTCAAAATTCATTCTGGATTTACGACGCCATTTTAAGTTACATCAACAGAGCTTTCAACACTCAAAATAAGGAGTAGAACTCATTTTACTTTTACGTTTTTCCACTATAACCGATAGTGTAAAATACTAGTGTAACGTTACACTAGAATATGTCATTCATTCGTAAAATCAAACAGCGAGGTAAAATCTACTATGCAGAAGTTGAAAATGTATGGATTGACGGGAAATGTGTTCAGAAGCATATCCGTTCATTAGGTACTGATCCCAAAAATCCGACAAATTTTAAGATTGAGCCTGTACATTTCAGCTATCTTGCAGTACGACTCATGCAAGGTGATCTTACTCCTAATGAGGTTTTTGAACTGCTGGAAGGCATGGGTCAGCCAGTTAGAAAGGATCAACTTGAACGCATGGGTATCTACTATGATTTTGGAAAAAAAACATTCTTCATCTCCCTATTTTACAGGAAGATACAAAAAAGGCATTGAGACGATATTGCCCAAGATGCAAAAAGTTCCCTAATGCCCAGACGACGACTAAAAAGCTGGTTAAAACAATTTCCGGTGAAAAACAACTCAGAGTTTGTATGAAGTACTGTAAGGTTCATGGGGTATTCAACTGCGATGCTCTTTCGGTAGCACATAAAATTTGTCCTTCTGGAAGGACCTTTGATACTAAGGTGATGATTGCAGTTGGCTTTTTTAGATGGTTTTTCAATTATCAACGTGAGGAAATCCAGTTACTTTTTGGAACGAGAGGGGTGCATATTTCTACAGGTGAGATTTCATATCTTTCCGAAGAGTTCTTGCTTAGATTCTATGTTCTTCATAAGAAACATGTTTTACAGATGAAAAACGTGTTCAAAGAAAACGGTATGGTTTTACATCTTGATGGAACTGCTGAGGCGGGAGATGAAATTACATTTACTGCTAAAGAGGGAGCAACTGGTATTACAATTGACAGTTGGATAATGCCATCAGAGAGGCAAGAGTATATTAAACCGTTCCTTGCAGATATCAAGGATACCTTTGGGTTACCTGTTGTGGTTGTAAGGGATATGTGGAATGAGACGTCTGAGTCTGTTTCAGAGGTTTTTCCTGGTGTTCCGCAGCAGATATGTCATTATCATTTTGTCCGGAACTTGGGTAGTGTTATCTTCAAATACCGATATGAAAGATTGCGACAGGCTGTTTTGAATACGAAGGTTCTAGCTGGTTTTATGGCTATGCAAAAGGCTAAACATATAGGAGGAGATCAATGTGGGGATACAATTGTGATTGCGCAACGTTATTGGGTTATGCTTGCAATAGAGTACATATTGTATCCAAGGGAACGTAAATCAGGTTATCCGTTTGTTCTACCGTATTTAGAGGTTCTACATCGTGCATTTGAGGTAAAAAGTATGCTCAGGAGAATTGTGATGTGGAATGCTACTCATAACTTTGGAGTAGGTATAACTTTAGATTTTACCGAGAAATTGAGGAAACTTGTAAGGAATTCAGATGTGAAAACGAGGTACCATCAAATCATGCGTATTTGGGTATGGTTTGAGAAAGTTAGAAAGGTGTTAAGAGTGAGCCGTGATCTAAGTGGAAAAGAACAAAACACCATTCCTACGAGTGCAGAGGATCTGAGAACGAAGCTGAAACAAGTATTGAAAAAAATAGAGAATGAAAGTAGCGGGCTTGATGATGAGTTCCAAAAGGTATCTGAGAAGATTCACAAGATATGTCAGGATCACATGGAAGAGCTTTTTGTGCAGGTTAAGGATAAGGATGGTAAAGAGATGAAAATAGTGAGACATAACGGTGTTGAGGAGTTGAATCACCGGTGGAGTAGAATGCATATACGAAGACGAACAGGACGGAGCCGGACAGCTAAAGAAATGACGAAGTATGGTGCACTTCTGGCAGTTATATCGAATCTAGAGAATGAAACATATGTGAAAGAAGTGCTGACAGATGTAGAGGATTTTGTGGTTGAAATGCAGAGTATCACTAATGAGGAGATTCAGGAAGCAAGAAAGTTGATAAGAAAGCATCCTCGTCGTCCTTTGGTGTATTCTGATAAGAAGAGGCCAGAACTTCTCCAAAGATTTATCGAAATCCTTGAGAATTCTGATGAGAATTCTGAGAAGAGTATTGAGGGATGGCTTTCTATGCTCAATTCAGAATGAATTTTGACGCCATGTTGCTACAGCATATAATCTTACAATTGTAAATAACCAGTTTTTTTATGATGGAATTTTTGTTGGTAATTATTTGAACTGTAATAGGCTTCCTAAAAAAAGTGTTATCCATAATATCCAAAACAATACAGTAAATGGAAAACATTTGTACTATTATAAGAACATAAAAGAAGATTTCGTTGTTCCTAATGATGCAGGTCAAATAATACTTGCGAATTGTGCAAATGTTACAATAAAAGATACATATCTTACAAATACTGATTTTTCAATAATACTGTATTATTGTTCAAATTGCGTGGTTGAAAACTGTACAACTGCAGATACC
>JAUWGL010000091.1 GCA_030606465.1 Thermoplasmata archaeon
TCCCGCGCAGAAGCAAATGAATATGACAATAACCCTTTCGCAGCTTTTATTTGTACTTTTCCAAAAAAACTATCAGGATATGCCCTTAGAGAGCATATTTCAAATTTAGAAAACAATGAGGACGGCTCTGCAAAACATACAATATATGGCCTTAGAAAAGTAGAATCCCTTTTAGTTGATGAATTCGGTGAAGACAAAGTTGTTGTCTCTCATTATGACAATCTCCATAGGTTTATAGGTAAAAAAACAAAGATCGTTGGAATTTCAACTATGGACCCCATGGGTCTTGCCTATGTATCAACTACTTACAACTCGCTTATTGGTTTCGGAGGTGAAGCACTTAACGCCTCAGAGTTTGAAAAACTGGTAACTCATCCTTCTATTCAGAAATATAAACCAAAAATAATCGTTGGTGGACAGGGCTCCTGGCAAATAAACGAAGCAAAGGCCCAGGATAAACTAGGTATCGATGTTATTTTTCAAGGAGAGGGAGAAGAAGGTCTTGTAAAAGTTTTCAAAAAAATGTTAAACAATGAAAAAATCCCAACTTTTTTTGAATCTAAAAAACCAAGCAGAGAAAACATCCCATTGATTAAACATGCTGCTAGTTATGGCATGGTTGAAATAACAAGAGGATGTGGCCGTGGCTGTCAATTCTGCAGCCCCACTATGAGAACGAAATACTCATTTCCTATAGACCACATCATGAAAGAAGTAGAGATAAATGTAAAAGAAGGATCTGAATCAATTTTCACTGTAACTGAGGATATTTTTCTTTATAAATCAAAAAAAGGTTTTATACCAAACAGGGAAGCAATGGTTAAACTGTATAAAACAATCGCATCTTACCCGGGTGTTAAATATATTCTTTTGTCACATGCTTCGTTTGCTCCAGTAATTTATGATAAAAAACTACTAGATGAGCTTACCCCTATTTTAATTGAAAAGACTAAATGGACTCCTGAGACCAGTAAAATGTACAAGAAACCATTTATTTCCATTGAGATGGGAATTGAAACAGGTAGTGTACGCCTAATGAAGAAATACATGAAAGGTAAAGCACTACCATATAATGTTGATAACTGGCCAGAGCTTGTAGTAGAAGCAACTGGCTATCTAAATGACCATGATTGGTGGCCCTTATGTACAATTATGACCGGGCAACCAGGTGAAACCGAGGAAGATGTAATTGCAACATTAAATCTAATTGATGATCTGAGAGATCATAACGCCAAAATGTTTTACACACCAGTATTGTTTATCCCACTTCATGATGCAGTGCTTGGTAACTGCCAGAGGACAAATCTTGATAATCTTACTGAGCTTCAATGGGATGTATTATCCAGATGCTGGAAAAACAATATCGATTTCTGGGCTCCTGATATGCAAAAAATACTTGGACCCATATTTTTTACGTCTCATTGGTTTTATTACCGTTGGAAACATGGCAAAAAAGCAACCCGGTCTATGATGCGGCTTGCAGGTTTCCCTGTTACTGGTAAAATTGGTAAAGAATGTAACCCTGAATACTGCCAGAACGGGTTTAAAAGCACCCTTGAACAGATGAAAGAAAGAGTTTTCTAGACTCTTGGAAGTAACCTCTATCAGGTTTTAACTATAGTCAGGAGGCTATGATTATGGCAATAAAGTCTTAATCATTGTATCCGTAAAAAATATTGATATAAAATGATAGATTCTTTTGCTTTGAATTTAAAACTGTTTCATATTAGATTTAAAATGAGGGCAATGGTTCAGTAAAATTTAGAAAACTTTAAATATTATATTACTATCTTTATATATTTACGTGGAGGTGAAATACAAATGAAAAACAAACTCTTAGTTTTTGGAATAATAGTTATGTTTTTAATGATAAATTTTGTAGCAGTTTCCTCAATGGGAATAAAAACAATAATATCAGAAAAGAACCCTGATTATAATATAGTAGATAACGAAATATACATGTATGGTCCAATAATAGTCATAGAAGATGACGATGATTTCACAAGTGAAAATGGTGTTGTTAATCCTGATGCAAAAGGCACTAAAGATGATCACTATATAATCTCTGGACAAGAATTCCAATATATATCAATCGCTAATACCAGAAAATATTTTATAATCACAGATTGTATCATCAATGTCAAGGGGATAGGGGTCTCTTTTATTAATGTGAACAATGGAATTATCCAAGATTGTGTGTTTCAAAACATGGAAAGCGGCGTAGATGTTTTATTTGCTGATTCATATGACAATACTATCGAACATTGCAGTATATCTTATGAAGAAGAAGGAAATTATTTTTTCTTTGTAGGTATACGCTCAGATAACAATGAGATTCATCATTGTGAAATAAAAGCAGATGCTAGTGGTAATAAATTCTCAGGTTTTATTTTAAGCGAATGTAATGGTAATGAGATTCATCATTGTAAGATGTCTGGTGGAGAGTATGGTTTTGCTTTAGAAAAATCAAACAATAATATCATACATCATAACAATGTGTTTGATAATGAAATAAATGCTAAGGTTCTCTCGGGTAGGAACCAATGGGATGATGGACTAAATCAGGGGAACTATTGGGATGACTATAAGGGTATAGATCTTAATGGTGATGGTATTGGAGAAGGGTCGTATACAATCGGCAGTGATAACATTGATAGATATCCATATATGAAACCCATTGGAAAATCAAAAGAGAGACAAGTAAACCTGAAAGCTCACTCTTTGGATTATATGCCAGTTTTAACCCGGTTGTTAGAGTTTTTAAAATCTCGATATCCTGTTCTAAATCGTTTATTCTCTGCTTCATTGCTTTCTAGTATTGGTTCTGATTTACCAGATGAAAATGAGCAGGATTCAAAAGATACAACTTCTGTTACATATACTACTTCTCCTTTGCATGATGGATGGCTTGAGATACGTGATGGAGTCAAAATTTTACATCTCAAAGGTTCACATTATGATATGGGATTCCAACATGGTGATTTGTTAAAAGATGAAATTCAGAAGAATCTTAGAGCACAGATGACCTATTTTGATGTAAAAGGATGGACACATGAGAAAATAATGGAGAAATATGATTATATGAAAGAATTTTTACCTCAGGTGTATCAAGATGAAATAGAGGGTATGGCAAATGGGTCAGGTCTACCATTTGAGGATATTGCTGTTTTAAACACGATTCCTGCGATATTTAACCATGCCGCTGGTGGTTCATGTTGTGAGGTATCACTTTGGGGTCCTCGAACTGTGGATGGCGAGCTTTATCATATTCGTGGTTGGGATTGGCGTCTTGATCTTGAGGATCCTGAGACTGGTACATATTTCCAAGAAAACCAGATTTTGATATGCCGTGATCCTGATGATGCTTATGCATCTCTTTATCCAGAATTCGCCGGTCATATTTTTAGCTGGGGTGGATTCAACGAAAAGGGTATAGCAATCGGAGAAACCACATGTATTACAGATGATTTCACCTTTGATGGTATTAGTTCTGCTTTTAGAATGAGAATGGTACTTGATTACGCGTTTTCTGGTGATGAAGCGATAGATATCATGAGTAATGATAGGACTTGTGGCTGGAATTTTGTGATATCAGATGCTAATAAACCTGATGGGACTGCTATAGAGCAAACCGCTAGTATTTTATATGTTGGAAAATGGAATGATCCTATTGAGGGTACCACGCCTTTCTGGCAGTCAGAAGGCCTGGTTAGAAGGGTACCTTATTTTATTAACCCTGAAACCGCGGCGACAGTTCCAGGTAGAGAAGATCGTGATCCAAGTGGCCTCCTAGGTTTTATCCGTTATTTACTTGGCACTGATAGAAGTTTTGCGGTTTGGTACTTTTATAAAACAATAAGTGACGCAGTTGAGGATAGATCTGGAACACTTGATTTAGAGG
The DNA here is from genome assembly GCA_030606465.1 of Thermoplasmata archaeon. Lineage (GTDB taxonomy): Archaea > Thermoplasmatota > E2 > DHVEG-1 > DHVEG-1 > JAUWGL01. Next base: position 3,902 of record JAUWGL010000091.1, read on the forward strand.
GTACAACAGCATTGATCAGGGATGTTTATGCTGGTAGAACTAATCTGTTATTCATGATTATCATGAGAATTGGTTTTGTTAAATCTGTTCATCAATGGGTTGCCTGCCCTGAAACCGGTGGTATATCTGTTACTTTTTCAACAGCTGATACATATGCGTTTGAAAACCCGGTGCATTATTTCAACCTGTTTGATCTCTTGGAATCTGGACCACCATAAATCATGTTATTTATTTTAATCTTTTATTTTTTAAATAACAGAAAAATTAAAATAATAAAATAATATTCATTTTAATGGGAGGAAAAGCAGTATGAAAAAAATAATAGTCGCCTTGTTAGTATTTATGCTAATGTTGCCAACAATGTTTTGTATCAGTGTTTTAGCCGAGGGAAAAGAAGAACCAGAGATAATTCATTCTGGAAAATATGAGAATGCTTATCGATATAACATACAAGGATGGATTTATCTACATATAGAAGGGGAACCATATGAGCGGGGTTATCAGCATGGATATCTTCTTGCTGCTGAAATAGTGGATCATATCAATCGTTGGAGTAATGTAATACATAATAGTCCCCCACTTGAAAATAGACATATTGATCATGAATCAGCTAGATATGAAAAGCTTTCTAATACATGGTGGAATTTTTGCAGATCCCGTATAAAACGTATTTATTGGGATAGAACCCCTAAGGAATATCAAGAGGAGATCAAGGGTATCGCTGATGGAGTAAAAGACC
>JAUWGL010000097.1 GCA_030606465.1 Thermoplasmata archaeon
CCCATTGGTGGAAAAACTACTACAACTTTTCATTTTTTAAAAAATTCATGAATTTACGGTAAAAGCAAGATAACCTTATTTTGTATGTTTTTTTATGCGTAAAATACATTAAAAAGGAGTTATTATCCCATTGTTGAATCTACATGTATCTTGTAACAAAGTGGTTTGGCACATTTCTATGTGATAAAAAGGGTATAACAAAAAAAATCCTTTTTCCTAAAAATGAGAAGGAAATTTCTAAAAGATTATTAAAAATAGACAAAAAGGTAATATTATCTGAAGAAAAAAAAATCATAAAAGGAGTAGATGTAACAGTAACTGAAAAAAGATTACAAAAAATAGGAGATTATAATCCTTCAGATTTATTTTTTAAAAAATTTACGATTAAACCTGAAGATTTTGATTTCTCTGAAGTTCTGCTTCATAAGGCATCTCTGATAGTTGCTAAAAACAGGGTTGATGAAAAGTTAGCGTCAGAGGATTTGCAAGTCATTCAAATGGTTAATGCTTTGGATGATCTTATACAAACATCTAACCTGTTATCTGAACGTTTGGATTGCTGGTCAGTAATTCCAACATCAAAAGAAAAAGTTCAGCCACTTCAGAATGCATTTAATGTTGTTAATAAGGAGATTAAAACACTGGAGAAACAAATCGGATGTGATATGAAAAAAATTGCTCCTAACACAAGCAGAATTGCTGGGTCATTAACAGGTGCTCGTTTGTTGTCTTATGCTGGAGGGTTAGAAAAACTTGCTATGCTGCCGGCGTCAACTATTCAGATTTTAGGTGCTGAAAAAGCTCTTTTTAGATTCAAAAAAGAGGGAGGTAAGCCTCCTAAACATGGTATAATCTTTCAGAATCCTTATATTAATAAAGCTCCTAGAACAGTTCGAGGGAAAATCGCACGAATCATGGCAAGTAAAATAGCGATTGCTGCAAAAGCAGATGCTTTCACAAAAAGAGATATTTCAGAAGAACTAACAGAAGACATGGAAAGAAAGATAAAACATATTAGGAATCTGTAAAAGTATAAGTATCTGATGTTTTATTGTTTATCATAATCATAAACTGGTTTGGAACTGGAGAGATAATAGAAATATGAGTGATCTTAGAAGTGTCCTCAGAGATCTTGGGGGCATATTTATCATAATAGGGTTTGTAACCCTTGTTGCTTTAGTGGTTCCGATATATTTTGGTGAGTTTAGCCCTAAAAGCAACGTTGATGGTATAGGTCCTCTTCTTATCACTTCTGCTGTGTTTTTTGGAGTAGGATTGCCCTTGTATTATACTTTTAAAAAAGCTGATCGAGCTGATTTTAAAAGCGCTATGATAACCGCTGCTCTTGGATGGCTTTTTATATCAGCAATTGGCAGTATTCCTTTTTGGCTTATACCATATGATGGAATATCTCATATGGCTCCTCTTTCTGCGTTTTTTGAGTCAATGTCAGGGTGGACAGGTACTGGTCTAACTATGGTAGCTGATGAAGGAGCATTGCCTTTTACATTGCAATTCTGGCGTTCATTGATCCAGTGGGTAGGAGGTGTCGGAGTTATTGTTTTAACACTTTCAATTCTTGCACGGCCTGGAACAGGTTCCTTTGTATTATATAAGGGTGAAGCTCGTGATCGGAAAACACATCCTTCTATTGTTTCTACAGTGAGAACCATATGGTGGATATTCCTCCTTTATACTGTTATAGGTGTTGTTGTCTTAATTGCTATCGGCATGATGTTTCCCACGAGTGGTATGAGTGTATGGGAGTCACTTAATCATGGTATGACTGGTCTTGCTACTGGTGGTTTTTCAGTTACAGCTGACAGCGTCGCGGGTTTTGGAACATTGAGCCAAATTGCAATGGTAGTGCTCATGGTAGTAGGTGCTATTGCTTTTGCTGCGCATTATGATCTGCTTAAAGGCAGAGTTAAGAAATTTTTATCTGATGCTCAGTTTCATGCAATACTTGTACTCATCATACTAGGAGTAATAATATTAACTTTTGTTAATCTAAAAACTGCGGCTCTTGAGTATAATGGAAACGTGCTTCTTGCATTAAAAGAATCAGGATTCCAATTTGTATCAGCTATTACATGTACAGGTTTTACATCAGTTGAAAACCTAGCAGCTTGGGGTGAATCAGCAAAGTTAATACTAGCTTTTGCTATGATTATTGGAGGAGCAGCAGGTTCTACAGCAGGTGGAATAAAACTATATCGAGCTATATTATTATCTAAAGGTGTAAGTTGGAGGATAAAAAGAGCTATTTCAACACCCCGGAGAGTTTTTGTTCATAAATTTGGAGGGAGATCCTTAAACAAGGATGATGCTATGGATCTCATAAACGAGGCAGCAATTATATCATTTATGTGGGTCATTATACTAGTGGCAGGAATACTAACAATATCGGTTATATACCCTGCTCCTGATGTAACTTTAGGTGATTCAATTTTTGAAGTATGTTCAGCACAAGGAAACGTTGGACTAACCACAGGAATAACAGAGCTTCATATGTCACCTATAGCAAAAACAATGCTTATTTTCAACATGTGGATAGGGCGATTAGAAATCATACCGATAATCGTACTAATAAAATCAATGTTTGGAATTAGAAGAAACATACTATAAAAAAAATTTGTTTATTTATCCTGTTTTTTCAAAAGCTCAAACTGTTCACCCTGAAGTTTTTTAACATAAAAATCAAGCTGTTGAATAGTGGTTAAAAGCTTATAAATCTCTTCATCTTCAGGGGATGAAGGAACCGTTGAGTGAGGATGAGCTTCTTTCTTTTTATGAAACTCTGTTTGGGAATATTCATTTTGTAAAATATCACGTGCATTTTTCAGAGTACTTATTTTTTTTCCAAGTTCACCAAATTCTTCCATAGTCCTTTCTCCTGTATTCGAATTTCTTATTAATGTATATTAGGTTCATACTAAAAATACTTTTTACTCAAGAAACATACTTTTCAGACCAGTTTTTTCATCTAATTTCCGTTTTACATCCAGGTTTGTTTTAAGTAATACGATTTCACTTGTGATCCCAACTTTACCTTCAATAAAATGACCACCTACTACATTCTTTTTTTCATCCCCAAGCACTGCATGCAAATGTAATAAATAATCATCATCTTCTCTACATATGTTTCCAGTTAAAGACAATAATTCATAAGGTATGTCAAATATTTCTGGAGTGTAGTCATTTTTCTTTTTAAAATAACCAAGTTGAACATTTTTGAGTTGCCCTATCCCTGAAATCACTGCTGCTGTTTTAACATTATGTAATTTACATGCTTCCATTATTTTTTCATTTACATCTTCATCTGTAAAAAGTTTTATGAAAATTATGTTTTGTTTTTCTTTACTTTGCATATTTTCATTCCTTTAATGGTTTAAATTTGTGAATATAGTCAATGCATATAAACATGAACGTAAATTCAACTTTTCAGATGTCTAAAAAACAAGAAATGAAAAATGTTGCTGATCTAGTGAAGAACTGTAAAAAATGTGACTTATGGAAAACCAGAACTAAACCTGTTATTGGAGAGGGTTCAGAAGATGCAAATATAATCTTTATTGGAGAAGCACCAGGGTACAACGAAGACAGACAAGGTCTTCCATTTGTTGGAAAAGCTGGAGGTATACTAGACCAATCGTTAGACTCAATAGGGCTGCAAAGGCAAGATGTTTACATCGCTAATATTCTTAAATGTCGACCACCGAAAAACAGGAATCCATTAAAAAGCGAGGTAGACATCTGTACCGGATATTTAAACAAACAAATAGAACTCATCCAACCGGAAGTAATCATACCTCTTGGAAATTTTGCAACTTCATATATTTTTGAAAAATTTGGTTTAAAATATGATAAAATAAGTAATGTTCATGGAAGAATATTTCAGGTAAGCACTATTTTTGGAAATATAAAAATAATACCAATGTATCATCCAGCAGTAGCAACATATAACCCAAATACAAAAGACATACTAATTGAAGATTTTAAAAGTATTCAAACAACATTAGAAAAAAGATGCTTATTTTAATTTGCTTTTCACGAAATCAAGTAATTGTTCTTCTGTAAAAGGTTTTTGTAAAAAATCTTCCATTTTACTAACATCAATATGCATCTTGGATTTAGGTTTCATCGAAAAAAAAGCAGATTCTTTAGTACCTGGTAAAGGTGTATCTATTAAAATCAACCCGTAATCTTCTTCCCGATCTTCAGTCATAAGTTCTAATGCTTGACGGCTATCAGATGCTGTAACCACCTCAAAGTTATCAGTCTCAAGACTTGATTTAACCTTCTCTAA
>JAUWGL010000084.1 GCA_030606465.1 Thermoplasmata archaeon
CCTTTTTCTTTATCCTGTGTGCCTCCCGATCCGCTTTGTTTGACTTATCAAGAAGCCTGTCCCTTTCTTTTCCTTTAAACTTTTTGTTTCTTTAATTAAGGAGTAATGTCTGATTTTTGGTACTACCAATAATACAGGTAGCTTAAGATCCAGAACTGTATCTGCAAGATCAATCATATGCTTAGTTTTATAGACAGATATAGCGTCATACACTGCTAGGACAACGAGTAAAATAAGTATTAACCATATGCCCAAGGAGATACCAAAAATAGCAATAGCACCCGCACCAATAATAATACCACAGATATCAATTACATACCATTCAGGGTACTTAATAAGTATCCAAACAAGAACAATAGCAATTATTATTGAACTGATTATAGAAGCATATAAAACAAAAACGAGCGTATCTGTGATTGGAATAACTATTGATGCTGAATCTGGAATGATGATATCAAATAATGGATAAAAAACATAAGCAGCAGTATAACCAATAGCACCAAGAATAATTATTTGTATTATCTGTTTTTTCCAAAACTTAGCAATAACCAGAATAGCAATAGTAAAAACAAGCATAATAACAAGAATATAAGCAATATTCATCGGGTTATCTGGATCTTCAAATGCTTGCATACCAGCGTCTTTAAAAGTTCCTGTTAGAAGCATCGCTAACCCAGGGATAATAATAAAAAACAAACCCATTATGATGACAGCTAATAATTCTCTTTTATCTATTGGTTTCTTTTTACCCATCGTCTCCTAAGAATGATATTTACCTATTTATATGGTTTGATTTAATCTATAAAGAAATAACTGTGTATCCGAAGAAGGTATACCAAATAAAAACTGCATAAATAATAAGCATAAACACTCCTTCTTTTCTAGAAATGAGACGCTTTGTATACAATATTGGAAATATTAATAGAGTAACTGCGAGAAGAATCAACAAATGGTTCATAGAATCCAATGTTTTTAACGGAATAAAAAGAGCAGCTACGCCAAGAACTAAGAGAATATTAAAAACATTTGATCCAAGAACATTTCCAATAGCAATATCTGACTTGCCCCGGTACGCAGCCATTGATGAAACAACAACTTCAGGAAGTGAAGTACCAATTGCTACTATAGAAAGAGCGATAATGAACTCTGAGATATTTAAATAATGTGCAATTGTTACTGCTGATTCTATGAGCAACCATGCCCCCGCAACAACGCTGATAATACCAAGAATAATGAAAAAAATGTTTTTCATGGTTTTTCCACTATCAATTTTTTTTTCATTATCACGTTCTTTTTTAGCACATCCTATAAAAAATAATAAAAAAGCTGCAAATAAGATAATAAAGACAAGGCCGCCTATTAGATGATATTCATCTAACAATCCTAGAAATGATGCTAGTAATAGAATAACTGTTGCCCCCAGCATGATTGGTGCTTCTCTTTTTAGTATCCCTTTTTTAATTTTTATTGGTCTAATAATAGCACTTAACCCTAAAACAAGGAATAGGTTAGCAATACATGAACCTATGATGTTTCCTAATGATATATCAGGATTTTTTTGAATTGCAGCACCAGCAGAAATTGCAAGCTCTGGTGCAGAAGTACCAAATCCTACTAGTATTACTGAGACGATTAACGCAGAAATACCAAGTTGTGCTGCAATTTTTGAAGTCCCATCCACAAGGATATCTGATCCTTTCCAAAGCAAAATAACACCAACGATGAACACTGGAAGTGCAAGTATTTGCATATCTGTGGGTATCATAACGGAGCGTAATCAAGGTAGCTATTTATATATTCTGAGTGAAACAAACCTTTTTGTATACATGACAATTAAGATCTGCTGAAACAACAATGTCTAATGGAAAAATAATATTCATTGGTCTAGGTCTCTATGATGAGAAAGATATATCTTTGAAAGGGCTGGAAGAAATCAAAAAATGCGATAGAATATATGCAGAATTTTACACTGCGAAACTTGTTGGTACAAACATAAAAAAAATCGAAAAAATTATTGGAAAAAACATCGAAGTATTATCTAGAGATGAAACAGAAAATGGGGATAAAATAATAGATTCTGCAATGAAAGAAAATGTTGTTTTTTTAACATGCGGGGATCCGATGACTGCTACCACCCATGTCGATCTCAGGCTAAGAGCTATAAAAAGGGGAATTAAAACAAGAATTATACATGGCAGCAGTATTGTCACAGCAGTGCCAGGATTGCTTGGTCTGCAGAATTACAAATTCGGTAGAACTACAACACTTGCATACCCTGAAAAAGATTACTTTCCAACTAGCCCATATGATGTTATAAAGGATAATAAAAAAATGGGTTTACACACTCTTATTCTACTTGACATCCAAGCAGGTAATAATAGATATATGACTGCAAATGAAGGGATGAAATTTCTTCTAGAAATGGAAGAAAGCAAAGGAAAAAAAATATTCAACGAGGATAGTATTATTTGTGTGGTTGTCCGAGCTGGATCAAATGAACCAATTGTTGCAGCTGGTGCTTTTAAAGATTTAATAAAAAAAGATTTTGGACCTCCTCTTCACACATTGGTTATTCCTGGTAAACTTCATTTTATGGAAGTCGAGGCACTTGAAAAACTTGCACAACTACCTGCACAACAGGATAGAAAATTACAAAAACTATAATAACTATGGGTTGTATTATTCGAAAGTGTAGGGGAATTATGATGCCACAAAAGGAAGGAATTGTCGGTTATATATACGGAGATGTTGGTTCAACTGAGTTTAACTTTGCAGTGAACGGACATGGTATAAGAAAGTTTGACTACATATTTGCTCCTCATAAAGAAGGAAATATGCTTGCTCAAGTTATGGATATTAAACAGTATTCTGATCTTAAATTTGAGGATGCAACAACAATTATGAACAGCGAAGAACGCCCTATGATTAAGAGCAAAGTTTCTGCATTTGCTGATGTCATCGGGTACCGTGATAGGAAAGGACTTTTGCAATCCCCTCGAACTCCTTTTGATGCAGGCAGTGCTATAACACATGCAGGTGAAAACCTTATCAGACAGGTTCTAGGACTAAGTGCATCAAAAGAAAATGGAGCATATATCGGTCTTTTGAAAGGCCATAGTTTACCTGTTTTTCTTAACATAGATGCATTGGTTCAGAAGCATATTTGCATACTTGCTAAAACAGGAGGAGGTAAAAGTTATGCCTGCGGTGTTCTTGTTGAGGAGCTTTTGAAGAAAAAAGTACCAATGGTTATAATAGATACACATGGAGAATATCAGTCATTGACCCGGGCAAATAAGAGCAGAAAAGATCTGAAAAACATGGAGCGATTTGGTATTAAAAAAGGTGATTATGCTAGTCAAATAGTTGAGTTTTCTCCTACAGGTTCAAGGGGTAAAGCCCAACATCTTACTCTTAATGGTATTAATCTTAGGGCACGTGAAATAATTGATCTTTTATCAGCGAAGCTTTCTGGTCCTCAGATAGGTGTTTTGTATCAGGCGATTAAGGAGGTTAAGGAATACAAAAATATTTACACACTTAGGGATATTATTGATGCTGTTAACCGTAGTAAAAGCAATGCTCGTTGGAATGTGGTTGCATCATTGGAATCACTTGATTCAATTGGTGTTTTTTCGGAGAACGGAACATCTACTAGTGATCTTGTTAGGAAAGGTAAATGTGCTATGATAAATATGAAAGGTGTTCCACCGGATGTTCAGGATGTTGTTGTAGCACGTCTTACAAAAGAGTTATTTGATGATCGTAAAGCAGGTAAAATACCTCCATTTCTTATGGTAGTGGAGGAGGCACATAATTATTGTCCTGAGCGGGGATATGGTCAGGCTGTTTCATCTACGATACTTCGTACTGTTGCATCGGAGGGACGTAAGTTTGGTATGGGGCTTTGTATAGTTAGTCAGCGTCCTGCAAAGGTTGATAAAAACATTATTTCTCAGTGTAATACTAATATTATTTTAAAGGTAACAAATCCTAATGATCTTAAGGCTATTATTCAATCAGTGGAAGGACTTACTACTCAGACGTATCGTGAGATACAACGTCTTCCTATTGGTGTAGCTTTGATTTCAGGTGTAGGTCTTCAGATGCCTATTATGACTGAGATACGTACTCGTGAGACAAGCCATGGTGGTAAATCAGTTGACATATCAAAATCAGGTGATGCTTCGTACAGTCCACCGAAGATACCGAAATCACCCTCCCCTCCAACTTTGCCGCAACCAAAAGTAGAACCACCAGCACCTAAACCTGTGCAGAAAACAGATAATGTTACAGATAAAGCCAAAAATGTGACACGTGTTGCAAACAGGCTTGGATGGGTAGATACCAATGATTCAGATGAAGCGATAAAAACATTGACTAAAGAAGCTGAAAAGATGAATGAAAATGTTTACAAATATCTTGAATCATTATCTAAACTTGGCATTAATTTTTGTCATATTGAAAACCCTAAATGTATGAAATGCCCGATGAACAATGGATGTAAATATCGTGCATCTCTTAGAGACGAAAAAAAAGGATTGTTTAAAAGATAAAATAAGTATATGAAAAAAAAGACATTGTTTGTAAGCTTGATTCTTGTTCTAATAGTTTTAGTTACATCTGGTTGTCTTGATTTTTTTAAAACCACAGAGAATGTTACAACATATGTATCCCATCCTACAAAAGCTCAATATGTTATTAGTTATGGATATACTATAACTTGTAGAGGCATCGGCGAGTATAACATAAAATATGATTGTGACATCCCTGAAGTCCTTATCGGACAGGTAACAATAACGGAACATAACGATGC
>JAUWGL010000049.1 GCA_030606465.1 Thermoplasmata archaeon
ATGGGGGGATGATTCGAGCGACATATGCCCATTCTATTGATGTGAATCTGGATGATCTTCCTCTTGCAGACATAGATGATTTCTATTATCCAGTTACAGAGGAGGAAGCAGATATGATTGTTGAAGGTGGACTGTATCCCGTTGATCGAAAGAAGGTGCATCTCAGTGGAAGTATAGAAAAGGCTGTTGAAGCCGGGAAAGTAAGAGCTGAGGAACCTCTTATTTTGAAGATAGATGGTGCAAAGGCAAAAAAGGATGGAATAATGATATACCATGCCGGCAAAGATGTATATATCACTGATGGTATTGATGCCAAATACATATCCAATGTAGACGATTCGGAAGTAAAGAAGGTCTTGGAAAAAAAACATTAATAAGCAATATTTGATTTTGATGAGTCTTTTCATTTTTGGGCTTGTAGCTCAGCTAGGTAGAGCAATCGGCTCTTAACCGATTGGCCTGGGGTTCGAATCCCCACAAGCCCGCTTAATTACCAAAAAAACTTAATTAGCATTTGAAGAAAATTAACTATACCCTCAAGTTGAATATATGCCTGTAACTGTTTGTAATATTTGTAATAAAATATTACTAATCTTTTCCTTTTTTTGCCTTATCTTTTTAGATAGTATTATATCTTATAATTTGATTATATATTTGATGCTGGAGGATTCTACAGGAGAGTTTAAAACTAAATACGGTGAGAACGCAGGGAAAATATGGGCAGCCTTAAACGAGAAAGCCCCCCTCAGAAAACAAGATCTACTAGAAATAACACAATTAAACGATAGTGATTTCCACATTGGAGTAGGCTGGCTTGCCCGGGAAGACAAAATCTTAGAAGATAGTGAAGGATGTTATAAACTGGATAACACGAACTTAACCTCCATAATAGGTGCCAACGCAGGCAGAATATGGAAAATAATGGATATATGGGGAGAAGTTGAGTTTTCCACGATTAAAAGATTAACAGATGTAGATGATGAAGAAGTGTATTCTGCTCTTGGCTGGCTTGCCAAAGAAGACAAAATATGTGTTAATGAAAAACAAAGGTACACTCTGAAATAAATTAGGATTAATTATTAAACAAGAAACCAGGAGGATAAAAACAAATCCTGGTATAAGATTCAAAAGGCCTTTACTAGTGTAAATGCCGTTTACGATTAATAAAGAGGAGAAGAAAATGAAAGTAGCGATGATTGGCTGGGAATATCCACCGTTTAAAGCAGGTGGTCTTGCTACTCATTGCTATGGACTTACTCGCAGCCTTGCTGATAAAAATGCGAAAGTATTCTTTTTTATGCCTAAAACCAAACATAAAACTAGTAGTGATAAAAAAAATCTTAGAATTATAGAGGTTGGTGAAACTGATATTTTCCCATATGACCGTCCTGATTCAAAAGAAATTCAGGGTCAGTTTTTTGAAGCTGTATACAAATATAATGCTCTTGTTGCTGCAAAAGTAAATGTTAGTATAAAAACTAATGGCAAGTTCGATGTTGTTCATTGTCATGATTGGCTTACTATGAAAGCAGGTATTGCAATAAAGGAGGAAACGGGTATTCCTCTTGTTTTGACAATTCATTCAACTGAGTATGACCGGTCTGGTTGGGTTTATCCAAATCAATGGTTTATTGATATTGAAAAGGAAGGAATGGAAAAAGCAGATCGTATTATTGCTGTGAGTAATTTTACTAAAAATGTTATTGTTGAAAAATATGGTATACATCCAGATAAGATTATTGTTGTTCATAATGCGGTTTATCCACTTGAAGAAGGTCATAAACAGGAAATAGTTTTGTTCCTTGGTCGTCTTACTATTCAGAAGGGTGCTGAGTTTTTTTTAAAAGCAGCAAACAAAGTGTTGGATTATGAGCCAGATACACGTTTTGTTGTAGCTGGAACAGGGGATATGCTCCCGCAGCTTGTTCATCAAGCAGTTGATATGGATATATCAAATCGTGTAATATTTACTGGTCGTCTAACTGATGATGAAGTTAAACATATCTATGGAATTTCCAGTGTATATGTGATGCCCAGTGTTAGTGAACCATTTGGTATAACTGCTCTTGAAGCAATTTCAGCAGGAACGCCTACTATTGCATCTAAAACAGCTGGTTTTTCTGAGGCTTTTAACAACTGTCTACGTGTTGATTTTTGGGATACCGATGAAATGGCAAATAAAATCATATCGCTGCTTAGATATGATACGTTGCATAGGACACTTGCTAAGGAAGGGAGACGTGAGATTAATCTATTTACTTGGGATCGGGTCGCAGATAAAACAATAAATGTCTATAATGAGGTAGTTTAATTATGACATCTGTTTGCATATATTTCGAAGTTCATCAGCCGATGAGGTTGAATCGTTTTTCTGTGTTTAACATAGGTGGCGATAATGGTCACCCATCAAACTATTTTGATCATAAGCTCAATCAACAAATATTTGAAAAAGTAGCCCATAAATGTTATCTTCCAACAAATAATCTACTACTGGATTTAATCAATAAATATGATGGAAAATTCAGGATTTCATATAGCCTCACAGGAACTTTTGTTGATTACTGTCAGCAACATCTGCCAGAGGTTCTTGATAGTTTTAAAGAACTCTTTAAAACAGGGGCTGTAGATTTAATCGAAGGAACATATTATCACTCTCTGTCAAGTTTATATGATGAACTTGATGAGTTTGAAGAACAAGTAAAAATGCATCGTCAAATGATCAAAAGAGTTTTCAACTACAAACCAAGAGTTTTCCGGAACACCGAAGCAATATATGACAACCGTATCGCTAAAAAAGTCGCAGAGATGGGATACAAAGGAATTATAACAGAAGGAACAGAAAAAATACTCCACTGGCGTTCACCAAACTACCTTTACAAACCTGTCAACACTGATTTAAAAGTGCTTTTAAGAAACTACACACTTAGTGACGATGTTGGTTTTCGTTTCTCAGCACAACAATGGCCAGGTCATCCACTTACTGCAGATAAATATGCTCAATGGATGAGTCGTTGTGAAGGAGATCTGGTTAATTTGTTTATGGACTATGAAACATTTGGTGAGCATCATTGGGATGATACTGGTATCTTTGGTTTCCTTAGTCATTTTCCTGGAGAAGTTTTAAAATATAAACATATTGATTTTGTCACAGTTAGTGAAGCTGTTGAGCGATATCAGCCTGTTGGGGATATCGATGTTCCATGGGCTATCTCCTGGGCGGATGAAGAACGTGATGTGTCAACTTGGCTTGGTAATGATATGCAGGTCGCTTGTTTTAATGAGTTAAAAAATATTGGTAGAAAAGTGAAAGAAAAAGGGGATAAGGATCTAGGAGACACTTGGCGTCGTCTTCAAACCTCTGATCATCTATATTATGTTTCTACTAAAGGCATGGAAGATGGTGCTGTTCATGCATATTTCAGTCATTATGATGGCCCTTATGATGGTTTCATTAACTATATGAATATCCTTCAGGATTTAAAACAAAAAATTGGTTAAAACAAATAATTTTGCTGAGGAGAGAGCGGTTTGAAAATAGTGCATTTTTCATGGGAGTATCCGCCAGTTATTTATGGCGGTCTTGGTACGTTTGCAACTGAGATTACTCAGAAACAAAAATTTTTTGGAAATGATGTCACTGTTTTTTCATTAAATGAAAATAATACCTACAAGACCTATGAAAAATGGAATAGTATAGATGTATATCGCCCAAGAATCCTTGATTTAACAAAAACGTTTAACTTGTTTGCAGCTCATGAACTTCGTGCTTGGGGGACAAATCTTAAGTTTTTTGCAGATGTTGTAAGCTATAATACAATGTCTGCTTCTCAGCTTGTAAATTTACTGGTGAAAAAAGAAAAAAAATCTTTTGATATTGTCGATGCACATGATTGGCTTGGGATAATAGGCGGAATGGTTGCAAAAAAGGAACTAGATATTCCTCTTGTTTTTCATGTGCATTCAACAGAATTTGGTAGATCTATTGGGGGTGGTTCTGATATAATTAAGGGCATTGAATATAATGGCGGTCAAACTGCTGATTGCGTTATAACGGTATCTTATACAATGAAAGATGAACTTGAAAAGCTTGGTTTTCCAAAGGATAAAATCAGGGTTTGTTGGAATGGTGTAGATCCTAGTAAATATGATCCCAGTAGGATCTCCCCTAAAGATAAAATGCAGCTTAGAAAGAAGTATGGCATTAAAGATAATGAACAGATGTTGTTTTTTGTTGGTCGTCTGGTTACTGTTAAAGGTATTGATAGTCTCATAAAAGCAATGCCAAGTGTGCTTGAGGTTTTTCCAAATACAAAACTTGTGGTTCTAGGTATTGGTGACATGGAAGACGATCTGAAATCCATGGTACAATACTTTGGAATACAGGATAAAGTAGTTTTTAGAAATGAGTTTATCAGTGAACCTGAACGTATTTTGCATTATGCTGCTGCTGATTGTGTGGTTTTACCCTCTATTTATGAGCCATTTGGTATTGTTTGTACTGAGTCAATGTCTATGGCTAGGCCTACTGTTGTTGGAGCAAATGGCACTACTGGTTTTCGTGAACAAATTATTCCTGATGGTAAAAAAAGATGCGGTGTTCATATGAATCCTCATGATCCAGATGACATTGCGTGGGGTATCAAACAGGTCTTACAATTAGAGGACAAGGGTAAAGAAATGGGATTAAACGCACGTGAACGAGTAATGGAAACATTTAGTTGGGATGCTGTCACAAAAAGAACACTTGAAATTTATAAAGAATTTATTTAGTTGAAACATATTCTGTTTTTTGATGAGAGAATGGATAGTTACAAATGGTCTTGGCGGTTATGCATCTCTTACCTATTGTAATAGTAATACTAGGAAGTTCCATGGTCTACTTATTGCTAGTTTGAATCCCCCTACAGAAAGATGGTTTTTTGTATCAAATGTTTTTGATAAGATACAGATTAAAAATAATACATATAATTTAAAAAGTTATAAATCTAGATTTAATTATGATTTATTTCCATCTTTTTCTTATGATGTTGAAGGAGTAAAAATCAAAAAAACATTCTTAATGGAACATGGAAAAAATACTACAATTATTAAATATGAAGTGAAGACAGATGAGTCTATATCTATCATTCATAATGCTACAATAAATTCCAGGCATTTTTATGATGTTACTTCGCAGAGGTATCTTTCATTTCAACAAGATGTTTTTGACCATGGAGTTTTCATAAAACCAAGTAACATTGATAAAACGTTGAAAATCATGCTCGAGGATTCTAGTTATACACCGTTGCATTACTGGGAGGGATTTTATTATGAAAAAGATCGTGAAAGAAATGATTCATGGGTAGACAATAATGTACATATTGGTGACTTTTGTAAAACCATTAAGAAATCTACAACATATTATCTGATTTTAACAATTGAAGATGAAATAGATAGTAATCCTTCAAAAATATATTTAAGAGAAACTCAGAGGAAAAAGAAATTAATTGCTCAGTCTAATCTTTCAAAAAAGTTTGAAAAACTAGTTTCATCATCTGATAATTTTATTGTAAATAAAGGAGAGGGAAAATCAGTGATTGCTGGATATCCTTGGTTTGGTGACTGGGGAAGAGATACATTAATAGCATTACCTGGACTTACTCTTGTTACAAAAAGATTTGATGATTCACATGATATCCTTTTGAGTTTTAGTAAATATTGTAAAAATGGTTTGATCCCAAATGTTTTCATGGATAGAAATTCCGAGGCAGCCTATAATACTGTTGATGCTTCTCTGTGGTATGTTGATCGTGTTTTTCAATATCTTAAATACACAAATGATCAGAAAATCCTAGAAGAAATATGGCCAACATTACAATCGATTATTGATGGTTACAAAAATGGAACAGATTACGGAATTCATATGGATGATGACTACTTAATTAGCCATGATCCAGGTCTTACATGGATGGATGTAAAACTTGGTGATTACTATCCAACACCTAGAAACAATAAAGCAGTTGAGATTCAGGCGTTATGGTATAACGCACTCATGATAATGAGTAATCTTGCACAATTTTTTGGAAAAGATGATCATTACTCTGATCTTGCTAAATTAGTTAAAGATAGCTTTAATGCTCAATATGATAAACAATTTGATGTAATTGATACTAGGGATTTATCATGTAGGCCTAACCAGATCTTTCTTGTTTCTCCTGATTTTTCAATGATAGATAAAAAATTGCAAGGAAAAATTGTAAGTGAGGTTCAGGATAAACTAGTTACGATCTTTGGATTGCGGACGTTATCCTCTGAAGATTCTAGATATAAAGGAAGTTATATTGGTGATTATAATAGAGATATTGCATATCATAATGGAACTGTTTGGCCCTGGCTGATGGGATCTTTTATTAAGGCGTTTGTTAAAGTAAAAAATCAACGAGAATATGCTTTTGAGAATTTTATAAGACCAATGCTACATGTTTTTGGTGATAACTGGGATGGATCAATCTATGAAATTTTCGATGGCGACCCAGTTTATGCACCAAGAGGATGTGTAACTCAGGCTTGGAGTGTTGCAGAGATTCTTCGCTGTTGGG
>JAUWGL010000146.1 GCA_030606465.1 Thermoplasmata archaeon
ATTTGACTGAGTATTATGATAGAAAAATGTAATTTCAAATCCAAGATACGTCATCGTGCTAAATCAGGATGTAATCTTACCCCTAAGGACATCGTCTGCCCTGGTGAAGAAAACTGTGTTCTTTATCAGATCTATAAAAACATTGAGGAACAAAAAAAAGAAGTTAAGCTAGTATAAAAAAAATACTAGCTTATAAAAAAAACAGTTTTTACTTCTTTTTCAAATATGGTAAACCTGTTCTTTTGTTAACACCAACCACCATATTGTCAGGCTTATCGCACGGTGTACCACTCTTCGGTGTTCTCTTACTAAAGAAATAAATTGTTTGGTTTCTCCCACCTTTAAGTTTTACGTCTCTCGTATACAAGGTCCAACCATCATGTGTATATACCATAGACTATTACCTCCAGAGGTAAGAAACACTATTCATGCATTTAAATTTTTCCTAATTTTTCTCCTGGTTTTTAATCCCTGACGCCTTTATCAATAATGCTAAACACAGCTTCGCCCTCGGGTAGATGAGGTGAATCAATAAGCCGAGCAATTCGCCTAGGCCCTTTGCTTTTCCGCAGATAAACCCTAAAAGTAGCTGTATGCCCCACTATATGACCACCTATCGGCCGGGTTGGATCACCGAAGAAGGCATCTGGTTTAGAAGAAACCTGATTGGTAACACATACAACACCATTGTTTAGATCACCCCAACGCAGAAGATCATGCATATGTTTATTCAGCTTTTGTTGCCTGTCAGCTAGGGCACCTCTTCCAACATATTCAGCACGGAAATGCGCTGTAAGAGAATCAACAACAAGCAAGCTAGCGGGTATATCTTTAGAAAGCTCTTTTACCTTGTCTACAAGTAACATTTGATGACTTGAATTATATGCACGTGCAACATGTATTTTTTTCAAAACTTCATCTGAATCAAGATCATAAGCTTCTGACATTTGAACTATACGCTCTGGTCTAAATGTGTTCTCCGTATCAATATAAAAAGCATGTCCTTCCAGACCACCTTCTTCTTTAGGACGCTGAACGATAACACAGAGTTGATGGGCAATCTGTGTTTTTCCAGATCCATATTCACCAAATAATTCTATTATCGCCTGTGTTTCAAAACCACCGCCCATTAGTTCATCAAAGAGTTTAGAACCGGTGGTTATACGACCTACTTTTGCTCTTTTTTCAAGTAATGCACGTCCAGTTTCAAATTCACCGATATCAGCTTGTTTTCTTGCTTGTAAAATAATCTTTGTTCCCGTTGTCTCACCAATTTCAGCAGCATCTGATAATTCCTTAGGCGATGCTACAGCTATACTCATAACATCAATATACCCTGCATCTCGTAGTTTTTCTGCAGTAGCCGGCCCGACACCAGGCAATTTATCAATTATATCGTTATCGTCTTTACCCATAAAAATCCCTTAAAATACTGTAATTGACAATCTGTTTATAAAACTGTTGTAGGGTATATTTAAACTATTAAAAACTGTTAATTCTGAATACTATGTTTCTACGTTTATGGTTACTTTGGATTAATATGAAATTTTTAATAAACTGTTGCGTCATTCACTACTTCAGTTAATTATGAGGATTAATAAAATATGAAAGAAGAATATTATCCATGGGGTGGTGAATTTACTACATGCAAACCAGATAGCTGCGTTGCAGTAGTGTTACTAAATATAGATTATATTCCTCTGGAAAAAGTGGCGATTTATGGTCCTCTTAAAACTGAAAATATTGGCATAGAAAAAATCGTTGCAAATGTTATATCAAACCCACATATTCGATATCTTGTTGTTTGTGGAGATGATATCAGAGGCCATCGTTCAGGTTCATCACTTATCGCATTAAATAAAAACGGGATAGATAAACAACATAAGATTATTGATGCCCCTGGAGCAATACCTTATATTGAAAACCTAAACGAAGAAGCAATTAAAAGATTCCGATCTCAAATAGAAATTGTTGATTTACTAAGTGTTGAAGACAAAAAAAGTATTGACAAAGCAATAGAGGATTGCATAGCAAAATCGCCTTCATCTTTTGGAGAGTCATACATCGCAATAAAAATTACTCCTACGGTAGCAACAACTCTAACTGATAAAAGAGCATTACATTCAAAAATCGTGATGAATTATATGGGAAAAATTGAAAAAAGGGGTGGATAAAATTGTTTTCATTTACCAAAAAACAGGAAACCTTTGATATTTCAGGAATAAAAATTGGTGGGCAACCTGGCAGTTATCCAACAGTTCTCTTTGGCGGACTATTTTTTAAAGGAGAACCAGATTTTAAGAGGGCTGAAAAACATCTTCAAAATATGCTAGATTTAAGTAAAAAAACTGGTAACCCTGCTATCCCTGATTTTTTCATAAAAAAAGAAGAATTTATTGAAGAAATCATTAACTTCATTGAAAGATCTGTTCCAAAAAATCATCCGTTTTCTGTTGATATCATTGAGCCGTCTTTAAAGATAAAAATCTTAGAATGTCTTCACGAAAGAAATCTTCTTTCACGAACGATCTATAACTCTATTCATGTTGGAATAACAGATGAAGAACGTGAAGCATTAAAAAAACATACACCTGAAATGGTAATCGTTGTAGCATTTAACCCTAAGGATAAATCACCCGATGGTAAAATTGAGGTACTTGAAAACGGTGCGCATCTCACAGATGTTGGACTTCTTGATATATCAAAGAATATAGGGATCAAAAAAATCCTTGTAGACACGGCTGCAATGGCACCTGGTGATAACAGTGGTGCATCAATTTCTGCAATACCTGTGATAAAAGAAGAATTTGGTCTACCCACTGGTTGTGCTATCCATAACGTTGTAGAGAAATCAAAATGGTTAAATGATTTTGAATCTGCAAAGAAAACAGTTGATGCATCTTCAAATATAAACATACCATTATTTGGAGGGGATTTCGCAATATTTGGCCCAGTGGAAAATGCTGATTTTGTT
>JAUWGL010000045.1 GCA_030606465.1 Thermoplasmata archaeon
AACAAAATAGACTGAGAAATCATCTTCCTTACTTCTTTTGCAATAGCAGGAGCTGCAGTAAGACCAGGTGATTCAATTCCTAAAACATTTATCAAACCAGGTGTCTGTTTGCTTTCTTCAATTCTATAATCTACCCATCCGCCATCCTTTTGGGATGCAAGTTTACAACGGATTCCAGAATATGCATTAATAACAGCTTTATCTGGTATTTCAGGGATGATTTCTTTTGCCTCAATGAGAAGTGTTTTCATCATTTCTTTTGTAGTTCTTTTATCCTCTGCCTTATCTATGAATTCTGCACTAGGTCCAAGTAGGATATTCCCTTCAATTGTCGGAGTGATATGAACACCTAAGACACCAAGTTCTTTTACTGGCACTGGATAAATCATAGAATTTACCAGAGAACTGTATTTTTTATCTAAAACTAGATACTCTCCACGGCAGGGATAAACCTGGAAATCCGGTTTTTCAAGCATGGATACTATTTCTCTGCAATTCAAACCAGCAGCGTTTACCAATATTTTTGATTGAAATTCTCCTTTGTTTGTTTTAATTAAAAAACCATCTTTTTGTTTCTTCAGATCTGTTACTCTTGTTTCAAGTAAAAAATTGACATGATTTTCTGCAGCGTTTTCAGCAAGAGCAATTGTAAGCTCATAAGGTAATGTAATACCTGCAGTGGGAACCCATAATGCTTTCAAGCATGAAACATTTGGCTCTTTCACCTCCGATCCATCTTTTATTTCTAAACCTGGAACACTGTTACCCATACCAACTTTTTTAAGACGTTCAAGTTCTTTTACTTCATCCTGATTTTTAGCTATAACATATTTCCCGACCCATTTCACTGTAAAACCAAGATCACCAGCTAGTGATTGAAACATTTTATTGCCTTCAACACAAAAACGAGCCTTAAGTGAGCCAGTAGCAGAGTTTATACCACTATGAATAACACCACTATTTGCTTTACTAGCTCCAGATGCAACATCACAATTCATTTCAAAAACAGCCACATCCAGTTTGTATTTTGACAACTCCCAAGCAATCGCAGAGCCAACAACACCCCCTCCAACAATAGCAACATGGAAGTTTTTCATCTGACTCGAGAATATCAAGAGCCATATAAATATATTAGGTGATTGGTTATTCATGATAAACCATAATCAGTTGATTTGAGGGAGATACATGCAAGTCAACATACCATATGGAAAAGAAAAAATCAAAGTACAAATTCCAGAACCTTGTAATATTTTAATTCCAAATAAAGCTAAGATTAAAAATCAAAATGAGATAATTGAAAAAGCATTAAAAAATCCAATAGAAAGTGAACCCTTTGAAAAATTTGCATCAAAAGTTGAACAACTACTTGTAATTGTAAATGACGCTACAAGACCTACACCAACCTCAAAGATACTGGAATATCTTTTTCCTGTTCTTTCTTCTCATCCAGATGTTAAATTTCTCATTGCAACAGGTGCTCATCGTGCCCCAACTGAAGAAGAATACCAGTTTATTTTTGGGAAAACCTATGATGATTTCAAAAAACAAATCTTTGCTCATGATGCTCGAAAAGAAGAAGACATGGTATATCTTGGAAAATCAAAGAATGGAACCGAAATGTATATCAACAAGATGGTTCCAGATATTGGAAATGTTCTCGTTATTGGTAGTGTTGAGCCACATTATTTCGCAGGTTACACTGGCGGACGTAAATCTTTCTTGCCAGGTGTTGCCTCGTATAAAACAATCGAGATGAATCATAAACTCGCTCTTAGTGATGAAGCATGTTCTCTTGCCCTTGATGGCAATCCAGTTAATGAAGATATGATAGATGCAATGAATGTTCTAAAAGAGATCAATGTTTTTTCGATACAAACTATCCTCACTGGTGATCATAAGTTGTATGCTGTTACAACTGGTGATTTAATCAAGTCTTTTGATGCAGCAATTAAATATGCACATCAGATATTTTGTGTACCATTAAAACAAAAAGGAAACATTGTCGTAACAGTAGCACCGTATCCTATGGATATTGATCTGTATCAGTCACAGAAGGCGCTTGATAATGGTAAATTAGCATTAGAAGATGATGGTATTATAATTCTTGTATCAAAATGCCGTGATGGTGTTGGAGAAGATACTTTTCTAAAACTTTTAAGCAAAGCAGATTCTCCTAAAAAAATTCTTGAAATACTTGGTGATGAGTATAAACTTGGATATCATAAAGCTGCTAAAATGGCACAAATTGGAATACGAGCAGAAATGTGGGCGGTCACTGATCTTGATGATGAGACAATAAAGAAATCCCAGTTGAAACCTTATTCAGATATTCAATCTGCAGTAGATGATGCCATAAAGACAATCAAGGCAAAAGGTAAACAACCAAAAACTATAGTCATGCCCTCTGGAAGTCTTACTGTACCATTAATTTAAAGAAAAATAATAAAAAGTGATTATCTCTCAATTTCAAATGATATTTTTATTTCTGCTCTAAAAAGAACAGGTTTATCATTTTCTACCTTAATATCAAATTTTGTAACCTCTGCTCTCCGTATCTTCTTCACTGTTTTTGCTACTTCAATTATAGCATTTTTTGCGGCATCAGAAAAACTTTTTTTAGAAGTCCCAACTACATCTATTATCTTATAAACACCCATTTTACAAGTCACCTCCCGAATCAATAAGCTATGACAGTACTTAACTTTTTTTGTAGAAATAGAGACTTATCGGAAAATGAAAATTGAATCATTATGGAAGCTTTACAGTTCCTTTAATTAAGAATTAAAGTATCTATGCCAGATAAATAATATAATCGGCTAAAAACTATAGGGTGAGATATAATCTCCATGTTTTTCTTGTGCTGCAAGCAATCTTTCTTGTTGTTCTTTTAAAACCTCAAATACGATTTTTGGAGTGTCAAGAACCCTATTCGTAAATATATCCATCATTCGGTCAATCTTTGAAAGATTTTCTGGGATTCTAACTGTGAATTGTTTGATATAATCCTCCTTAGAATAAGTCTTTTTTAATACCTGGTTAAATAATTGTTTTAAATCTTCATAGATTGGCATATAACCAGTTGGAGTTTTAATAGCATCAACATCATTATTTACCCGTAGTTCCATCCATTTAAGCCAAACTGCTTTATCATTTTTATGGTTTAACCAGCTTCCATTTTTATCTTTTAAAAAATAATTCACTGAAAAAACACGTGGAGGATTCTCTATTTTTTTCCCAAAATTGAGATTATTCTGTATATATCTACCAATTGGAATAGATAAAAAATCAATATTAGACATGGGATTAAAAACCCGAACTCCCTCTTTATCTAATGTTGCAGCAGTAGTTTCAGATTCAAGACATGCACCTTTTAAAATTATTCCATGCGCCCAATCAAAAGACTCCTCAACAGGTACAGAAGTATCTGAATCACGACCACCGTAAATAATTCCATTAATTTCTAATCCTGCAGGGTCATGTAATGCCGGATCTACATTATCCAAAATGTCCATTCTAAATGTAAAACGGGCATTTTTATGGGAAGGAGTAATTTCTTTACCATCTTTGTCTTTCTTACCTTTAAACCATTGACCTGAGTGGTTTACCCCCTTCTCAGGGTTCTTTCCAGGTTTATCATTCCAATAAACTTTATCTGTTTCGTATACTAATTGATTTGTAAATATGATTTCCACAGGGCTATTCAGAGCATTCCATTGAAGTAGATCATCTTTGTCATTTATACCCTCGATAATACCAAATACACCAGATTCAACATTAACAGATCTAATCTTCCCATCAATCTTACGTAGATACGCGATATCATCACCAACAATTGTTTCTCCGTTAATCATAGCAGTTGATGTTTTACCACACATAGATGGAAAAGCTCCAGTGAAATAACTTACTCGATCATCTTTTCCATGAACACCCATGACAAGCATATGCTCTGTAAGCCAACCCTCTTGAGAAGCACGGTTAATTGCAAGACGCATTGCTAATTTTTTTAGCCCTATTGTATTACCACCATATTGTGTGTTGGCAGTGTATATAATTTCATCTTCAAGATCAATGTAAATATGTCTTTTTTCAATGTTTTTACTTACTAAAAGTCCTAAGCCTGCTTCTTCTAATTCACCTTGTGAATGTACAAATTTGAAAAATCTTGCATTTTTTCCTTGTCTTAAAAACTCTTTATACCCCTGCCTGTACAAAAGATCCTCACTATGTGCAACATATGCAGAATCTGTCAACTGTACACAAGGTATAGAAAAAGGAGAGTTAACAGGGCCTAAACAATAAAATTTAATGAAAAGTTCATGACCATCCATAATGTTATCCATGATCTGAAAAATCTCTTTTAGCCCTTCACCTCTATCCATCGTATTGAGCTCAGGTCCAAGATCTTCGCCTGGAGGAACAAGAAATTTAGTCCTGGGCTTGTCACGAGCTTGATCATAAAAACCATCGTAATGAATTGTATGTCCATTAGTTGCTAACTCTGCCTCCTCATGATTTTTTATACATGCCTCACGTGTATATCTCAGATCTTTCTCACTATCTGTACACACAGTAATTTTCGAAGGATTACAAAGATCAACATATTTTACAATAAACTCATTAATTTTAGGATTATTTAACTTTTTAGTTTTCTGATAATCTTTAGCACTTAACTTATTTTCTAGTTTATTTATTGTTTTTTGGTTCATTAAACTCCCTTTCTTTTATTTTCTATGATTTATTTTATTGGAAAATACAACATCATTTACCTGTGAGGAACGAGGAGGGGTATCTAGTACCCATACTTAAGGATATTGGGATTTTAAAAATCAAAAATAAGATTATTAAAAAATTTCTTCGTAGGAAAGTTTATATAATAGTTCGCATATGAGTAATATATAGGAATGTAAAAACATGCCGGGATACGGACGGGGATATAGACGACGTGGAAGATGCCGCGGAAGGCGATGGGTTGAACAACTCCCTGAAACAACTCATTTCAAACCAGATGGACAGCCACAAATCCCTACTAATACAGTTTTTCTAACCGTAGAAGAACTTGAAGTACTTCGACTTGTAGATCTTGAAGATCTCAAACAGGAGGAAGCAGCAGCAATGATGGGAGTATCACGTAAAACACTGTGGAATGACTTGCATCGTGCACGTAAAAAAGTAGTAAATGCTTTGGTCAATGGATATGCCATCCGCATTCAAGGTGGAGATTACATTCAAAGATAAAAAAGGAGGTGAAATGAAATATGCCAGGTGGCGATAGAACAGGACCTGAAGGATATGGGTCAAGAACTGGAAGAAGTCTAGGCTATTGTGCAGGTTATGACAGCCCAGGATTCACAAAAGGAGTGCCAAGAGGCAGAGGCTTTGGCAGAGGCTGGGGCCGAGGATTTGGACGGGGATTCTGGGGTCGTGGCAGAGGTTTTTGGCGTAGAGGCTATTACTCAGAGCCTTATTATGAACCGGCTCCATACCGTAGAGACTACTACCCTGAACCTGAACCAGCTCCATACTACAGAGCTCCTTATCCTGAGTCAGACCAGAAGGGAGAAAAGACCTATCTTGAAGAAATGATCAAAGGCCTAGAGGAAGAACTAAAGACCATAAAGGAAAGACTTCAGGAGCTCTCCAAAGAAAAAAAGGAATCTCCTTAGGGAAAGTTATAATAGGGGGATTTCTTTTCCTATCTTCCTTCCAAGACAAAGTAATTATACTAGAGGAAAAAATATGGAAAAAAAAGTGCATGATGAATCAAAGATTACCGATAGTTTGGATAAAATAAAACATAAAATTGTTGTATTAAGCGGCAAAGGCGGTGTTGGTAAAAGCACTGTATCTGCAAATCTTGCGCTTTCATTAGCAGAAAAAGGATATAAGGTAGGGCTATTGGACAGTGATATACATGGCCCTAGTATTCCAAAAATGTTAGGTCTTGAGGATAAAAAACCGGAACCATCAGAAGTAGGTATCACTCCAATCTTTGCATTACCAAAATTAAAAGTTATGTCTATGGCGTTTCTTATCCCAGATAAGGATGCCCCTGTTATATGGCGTGGACCTATGAAAATGGGAGCTATTAAACAGCTTATCGGTGATGTTAACTGGGGAAATCTGGATTATTTAATCATTGATTTACCACCTGGAACAGGGGACGAACCATTGAGTATAGCACAACTAATCCCTGATAATGATGGTGCAGTTATTGTTACAACACCTCAGGATGTTGCACTTGTAAGTGTAAGAAAATCTATTAATTTTGTCAAAAAGATGAACATGCCAGTTATTGGAATTGTTGAAAACATGAGTGGATTTAAATGTCCACATTGTGGTAAAGATATTGATCTTTTTAAAACAGGTGGCGGAGTGAAAGCATCAAATGATTTCAAGATCCCCTTTCTTGGCAAAATACCAATAGATCCACAGATTGTAGAAACGGGGGATTCGGGAAAAACTTTCATGACTAAAAATAAAAACTTAGAGACTGTTAAATCATTTAAGAAAATTGTTGAAAATATTGAAGAAATTGTAAATAAAAAGGAGGCGAAATAAAATATGCCAGGTGGAGATGGAACAGGCCCAAGCGGGCAAGGACCTGTAGTTGGAAGAGGTCGTGGAAGAGGACAAGGTGGTCGCGGTCTAGGCGGCGGTTTTGCACAAGGTCCTGACGGCGAATGTAGATGTTCGAACTGTGGGTATAAAGAACTACATCAGTTGGGGGTGCCTTGCTATAACAAGAAATGCCCAAAATGTGGTAGTCCTATGACAAGAGCTTGAATGCTAATAGTTATTAACAAAAATTTTATTTGAGATAAGAGGTAGAAAAATATGAAAATTGGAGTAACATCAACAGGTGAAAACCTAGATGCAGATGTTGATCAAAGATTTGGACGATGT
>JAUWGL010000028.1 GCA_030606465.1 Thermoplasmata archaeon
ATACATCAGAAAACTCATAATCCCCAAACTTCAGAGCATGGGATGCGAAATGCTCGTTGTAACTTATACGAATTTTAGTCCATTAATCCCCTTATTGGAAAGAATTGAAATAACTGGGAAGACCATTGAAGTTTTTGAAGAGATATTTTTTTCAGTTGGAGAACAAGATAAAGGATTCTCTTTGAGTCTTTCAAAAGATTATGCAACCATTGGACGGATTAATGATATTAGAACGCAGACATTTGGTGGACGCGGGCTTTTAGAAGAGGAATACCCAAATATGGTGGTATTCCCATTTGAAATTAGTAAAATATATCGTTTCTTTGATTTTGCCCCCTTGTTGAAAAGTAGTTTCGAGTTGGATTCAGAAACAGAAACTGAGGTTGAAAATGTTGACTTTAAAAGTATCGAGGATGTAGTTTTTTCTGACACTGAAAAGAATGCTTATTGTATGTTGATTAGTTATCCTGAGTTATCTGATAGTGATATTGGGAGAGAGTTAGGAGTTTCAAGACATACTATTTCACGATTAAGACGTAGATTTGAGGAGAGCCTGATGAGTAAGATCATCTTACCTAATTTTGTAAAATTGGGTTTTGAGATATTAGCATTTTATCATATCCGATTTGATCCCCGGAATCCACCAAATATGGATGATAATGAAGCTGCTTCGTTAATGAGCGATTCAACGGTTTTTTTCGCTAGTAGAAGATTTGAGGCAGTTATGATTTCTATTTATAAAGACTATGATGATTATAAAACAGATATGATGAAGATTATGCAAGTTCTAAAAGAAAATCAATGGATTGCAGAGGATCCCATTATTAGAACATATAGTCTGAGCACAATGGTTTTTATTAAAGATTTTAAATTTGCCCCTATTGCTAGTAAAATAGTAAGCTGTGATTTTTGGGTTAAAAAGCTATTAAATATGTGAATTTGTATTCAGGTTCCCATGAAACTTTTTGAGTATAGGGGGAAGGAACTGTTTGACAAGTATGGCATCGCAGTTCCAAACGGCAGGCTAGTGAAAGATGAAAAAGATTTTTCTGGTTTGAATTTTCCATTTGTTCTAAAGGCGCAGGTTCCAATTGGTGGTCGCGGTAAAGCAGGTGGTATTAAATCAGCTGAGAATCTGAATGAGGCGAAGGAGAATTTTTCAAAGATTATGGGAATGGATATTAAAGGTCATACAGTACGAAAGGTGCTTGCGGAGGAAAAGGTCGATATCAAAAAAGAGCTGTATCTAAGTATTACCTTGGATCGTTCTAAAAGAATGCCCCTAATAATGGCTAGCGGTGAAGGAGGCATGGATATCGAAAGTGTACCGGATGGAAAGATTTTCAATGAATGGGTAAACCCACTAATTGGTATTCAATCATTTCATATTCGCGGAATTGTTTCTAAACTTGGATTGGAAAAAGAAGAAGGAAAAGAAGTTGCAAAAGTTATTTCAAAGATCTATAAACTTTTTAGAGAATATGATTGTGAGCTTGTAGAAATTAACCCGCTTATCATCAAAAAAGATGGTGGAGTAATGGCATTGGATTCTAAGGTGAACATTAATGATGATGCAATGTATCGTCATCCTGATATTGAACCTGAGCTTGTCGAGCTTACACCGTTGGAGAAGGATGCTAAGGAGAAAGGTATTGCTTTTATTCAGCTTGATGGTAATATTGGTGTTATTGCTAATGGTGCTGGTCTTACTATGGCAACGCTTGATGCTTTGGCTCATTTTAAAGGAGCTGGTGGTGTGTTTTTGGATCTTGGTGGTACTGATGATCCTGAGAAGGTGATGCAGGCTTTTGAGCTTATGAAGAAGGCTAAGCCTAAGGTGATTTTTTTGAATTTGTTTGGTGGTATTACCAAGTGTGATACTGTTGCTAAAGGTGTAAAATCAGTTATTACTAAGGAAGGAATTGATTGCCCAGTCATTACGCGTATTAAGGGTATGAATGAGGATGCAGCTAAAGAGATTTTGAAGGATGCTGGTCTTATTACTGCAACAACGTTGCAGGATGCAGCACGGCGCTCTTCTGATCTAGCAGGAGGTACATAGATTATGTCGATTTTTGTTGATGAAAAAAACAAAGTAGTTGTACAAGGTGCAACTGGTCATCAGGGTGTTTTTCATATTGGTGAAATGCTTGCTTTTGGAACCAAAGTTGTAGCTGGTGTAACGCCGGGTAAAGCGGGTCAGGAGGTTCATGGTGTTCCTGTGTTTAATAATGTAGGTGATGCAGTTGATGAAACTGGCGCTAATACTTCACTTGTGCTGGTTCCTGCTCGTTTTGCAAAAGATGCTGTTTTTGAAGCACTTGATTCTGGTATTAAAACTGTTGTAACGATTACTGAGAATATTCCGTTTCATGATGCTATGGAGTTTGTTCATTATGCTAAATATAAGGATGCAGTGTTGATTGGTCCAAATTCTCCAGGTATTGCAAGTCCAGGTAAGTCTAAAATTGGAATTCTACCTGGAAGTATTTTCCTAGAAGGTAATGTTGGTGTCGCAAGTCGTTCAGGGACATTAACATATGAGATTGTGAACTCGTTGAAGGAGAAGGGCATTGGTCAGAGTACGTGTGTTGGTCTTGGTGGAGATCCGATTATTGGTACGACTTTTATTGATGCGCTTGATACTTTTGAAGCAGATAAGGAGACAAAAGCAGTTGTTTTGGTAGGTGAGATTGGTGGTACTGCTGAAGAGGACGCAGCAGAGCATATAACTGAGTATATTAGTAAACCTGTTTTTGCGTTTATTGCAGGAAGGACTGCTCCATCAGGTAAACGTATGGGACATGCTGGTGCTATAATTGCTCGTGGAAAGGGTACTGCTGCATCAAAAATAAAGGCGTTTGAAAAAGCTGATGTTAAACTTGCTAAGTTTCCAACAGATATAGCAGATCTAGTTGAGGAATATAGCTAATTCTTTGTTCAGTTAATAAATATATGTACTATTATGCCAATATCTGATAAACAAAAGAGATTTAAAAAAACAATTGATTAGGTTTCGTTGGATACAAAAAGACTATTAATTGATAAGCTGGAGGATAAAGTTTGGTAAAAATAAAGCTAAAAAAGAGGGAGAAATCTATGAAACCAATGGAGCGGCTAATAGAGAAACCAGTGGAAAAAAAGATTACAGATAAAAAGATTATAAAGCAAACAAAGGGAAAGGGAGAGAAAAAAACAGAAAAAAAGGAGAAAACAAAGGTAAAAAGTAAACCTAAGACGTCCGAGAAGGAATCTGAAAAAGAGAAACCAAAGAAAAAACAAAAACCTAAAGAACCTGAAGTTGAAGTAAAGGAAGAAGAAAAGATAATAGCGGAAAAGAAGAAAATAAAGATCATGATTATAGATGATGAGCAGGATATTTTATTTTCAGTTACACAAGTATTAAAATCAAGTGATTATGAGGTCATTGGTGTTGAAAGTGGAAAAGAATGTTTTGAGATTTTACAACAAGGAAAAATACCTGATCTGATAATATTGGATATAACGATGCCTATTATGAGTGGTTGGGAGGTCCAAAGAAGGCTTGAAAGAAATCTGGATTGGAAGGATATCCCTATTATTTTTTTGACAGCTAGAACAACTTCAACTGCTGAGGAGATGTGCAGGCGTTTAGGACGGGATTACGTAACGAAACCTTTTGATGTAAATGATTTGAAGAAAAGAATTGACAAAGTTTTAGAGGGAAAATAGATATTTTTAAAAGAATGTAACTAAGGGCAGTAAATTATTGTGGCTTGGTTTCTTTATATTTACAACTGTTGACTCTATTTAAAAGATTTTTTTATTCTTTCAATTGCTTCATCGACGTTTTCTAGAGTTGTTGCATATGAAAATCTGAGGTATCCCTCACCATATGGGCCAAATGCGGTACCGGGGAGGGTAGCTACTCCTGCGTTATATAGCAGATGATCAGCGCATTCTTGAGAGGTCATACCTGTTTCTATGATGTTAGGGAAAGCATAGAATGCGCCTTTCGGTACTTGGCAGGTAAAACCAGATATTGAGTTCAAACCATTAACTATACGATCTCTTTTTTCTTTGAATCTCGCCATCATTTCAGGTATAAAGCTTTGATCTCCTGTTAATGCCTCCACACCGGCATGTTGTGTGAACGCTGCGGTGCATGATACAGCGCTGACAAGGAAGTTTTGTAGTCTCTCAGCCATTCTACTTGGTACTATCATGTATCCTAATCGCCAGCCGGTCATGGCATAGTACTTGGAGAACCCGTCTAAAAGCACTGTTCTCTCCTTGGCTTCGTCTCTTGCAGTTGGAGTATAATGACCTGTGTCATATGTCATCTTTGAATATATTTCATCTGAAACTACAAAAAGGTCATGTTCTTCTGCTAGTTCTGCGATATCATCCAACTCAGATTTAGTCATCACTGATCCTGTGGGGTTCTGAGGAGAGTTTACTATTATGAGTTTTGTTTTGTTAGTTATCCGGTCTTTGATGTCATCAGGATTCATACGGAATTCGTTCTCCTCTAAAAGTGGGACTAATACTCCTTTTGCTCCTAAAAATGATGAGACTGATCCATAGGTTGGATAACCTGGGTCCTGATATATGACTTCATCACCTGGGTTGACTATGGTAAGCATTGAAAAAAATATACCTGGTTTCAAACCAGGAATAATAACAACCTGCTCCAAGTCCGGCCGGTAACCCCTAGTTTTTTCTACTTCATCCTGCACAGCTTTTCTAAGCTCCAATAACCCAATTGAAGGAACATAATGTGTTTTTTTATCCTTGATAGCTTGGATACCTGCTTGGGCAATGTTCTCAGGTGTTTCCATATCAGGTTCACCGATTTCGAAATGAAGAATGTTTTTACCCTGTCTTTCCAGTTCTTGTGCTTTTGCAAGCACCTCAAATGCTGCTTCTCCATAGATTTTTTTTGCTCCTTTACTTAATTCCGCCATGGTTTTTTCACCTTTTTTAACATATTGATTTTGCATAAATTTCCAATCCAAGTTCTTTAAGTTTCTCAGATGTTGGGATTCCTTTTTTATCCCAACCACGCAAGGAATAATATTCCTTCAAACTTTTTTGAAAGCCTTCTTCATCTAATAAAACACCTTTTGCAGGTCCTTTTGTGAATGAATCCTTGAAGAACCGAGATGGTAGTTTATCATCAGCAGGATTCAGTCCCTCACGAAGATTGAATAATCTAATAAGATTCCAAATTCTCTCACCGCATTTTAGATAGTTTTCAACAGTGTGATCAGAACCTGTAGCCAGATTCAACATGTCAACACAGTTCTCCTCTGAAATAGGAGCAAAATCACAAAGCACTAATGAGAAAAATGCTGCCCGTTCATCCTGTACATCCTTAACGATCTTTGCCTTATTTTCAAAAGAGAATCTATCAAGTTCTGGATCATAAAGCTCGGCCTTAACAGTCCATGCCCTTTGATGACATCCTCCTCTATCCGATGTTGCATAGGCCAACCCCATACCAAATGTTCCCCGAGGATCATAACCGGGTATCTCCAATCCTTTTACATGCACAGCATAATTCTCAGAGTTTTTCCCTAATTTCTCTGCAGCAACCTTTACTCCTTCAGCCAGAACACTACCCGCCTTTCCTCTTCTGTGAGCGATATCGTCTATGAGTCTTGCCAGCTCTCTGGTTTTTCCCCAGCCAATATCATTGCCTCCAAGATCATTTTTTGTGAGGGCCTCTTTTTCATATGCCTCAATCGCAAAACCTAGCACCCCCCCAAGTGAAATAGTATCCATGCCAAGTTCGTTACACCTTTCGTTGAGATATGCTACATCCTCAACAGAACCCACTCCTAAATTGGAACCCATGAGTGCTAAGGTCTCATATTCTGGCCCTACTAAAGAGACTCCTTTATAAGGTCCGGATTTAATAGAAGATTTATTCCAACATGCAATAACACAGTTAAAGCATGCTCCAGAACCATCCACGATACTCTTCTGCATGGCTTCAGCGTTGATTGCATCGCCGTGTTCGAAATATCCCTCCTGATAGTTTCTAGTTGGAATAAAACCCTCATCATTGACAGGTTTAACCCAATATGGGGTACCATATTTTCTTCTAATTGGAACAAAATCATTTTCTTTTACTTGCTTAGTTACTTCCTTTGATTTTTCACGGAAACCTTCTGGATTATGCAAAGGTATCTTACTATTACCAGAAATTGCAATACCTTTGAGGTTTTTAGAGCCCATAACTGCTCCTGCTCCACCTCGCCCTGCATGACGATGTCCATCAATAGTAATAGCTGAAATCTTTACAAGGTTCTCACCTGCAGGCCCAATAACTGCTGTTTTAACTTTCCCCACTGTTTCTTTAAACCAGTTATGTGTTTCCAGACACTCTTTTCCCCATATTTCAGAAGCATCTTTAAACTCAACTGAATCATCATTTACCACAACGTAAACAGGTGTGTCTGATCGCCCATTAATTATTATGAAATCCCATCCTGCCTTCTTTATTTCAGCAGCAAATATTCCACCAAAATGAGAGTCTAGAAAGAGACCTGTTTGAGGAGATTTGGTTACAACAGTTCCGCGGCCAGACGTCTGAGCTGAAGTACCTGTAAGAGGACCAGTTGTAAACATCAAAATATTTTCTGGTGACAATGGATCTGTTCCCTTCGGAAGCCTATCAAAAAGAATTTTTGCACCAAGACCTTTTGCACCAATAAAATTCTTTGCATCATCCAGATCAGTATTTTCAACAGTTGTTGTCTGGTTTTTCAAATTAACAACAAGTATTTTTCCTGTATATCCGCCACTCATTTAACCACTCAGTTTTCTATTTATCTCCAAAAGATCGATAAGAAGCGAAAAACCAGTTTCACGACGACCCGCACCGGGGCCTACAATAGTAACTGAACCTAGTTCATCAGTATGAAAAGTTAATGCATTTATAGCCTCACACACACCAGCCAATGGATCACTAAGAAGCAGTTTTTCTGGCCAAACCTTTGCCTTAACTGAACCATCTGATTGGACCTCTGCGCTTCCAATAAGCTTCCAACGCTTACCCTCTGCCTTCGCCTTTTTAACATCTTCCATGGTAATCTCTGTTATACCTTTTCTTTCCACATCCTCCCAGCCTAGATTTTTCCCTAATACGACGTTAGATAAAATGACCACCTTACCAAGGGCGTCCAAGCCTTCTACATCTCCAGTCGGATCTGCCTCAGCATAACCAAGTTCCTGTGCTTTTTTTAATGAGTCATCATAAGACATGCCTTCTTCCATCTGAGTGAGAATATAGTTGGTTGTCCCATTTAATATACCTTTGAAACCAGTGATCTTGTTTCCGGCCAGGGTGTATTTGGCAAGATTCAACACGGGGGTACCAGCAAGCACTACACCTTCAAAACCATAATGTACATTGTTTTCTTCTGCTAGTTCCAAAAGATCTACAGATTGCTTTACTACAGGACCCTTGTTGGTAGATACAACATTTTTTCCAGCAGAAAGCGCAGTTTTTATATGTGTAAGAGCGGGTTCACCTGTTTTAACATCAGTAAAAGTTACTTCTATTATTGTGTCAGCATTAGTTTCTTTGATAGTAGCCAAACTATCCATACCCTTGATACCCATAGGATATTCATCTAGTTTTTTACCTTTCTTTACAAGGTCAAGTATTTTGGTCATGTCAAGACCATTCTCATCATAGACCGATCCTTTTATGATATCAGAAATAGCCACTACAGACCAATGAAAATCATATTTTTCTGCAAGCATGTCTTTTTTTTCCAAAAGTATCTCAGTAAGACCCTGGCCCACAACACCAAAACCAATAAACGCGAGTTTAAACTGCATAATTTATACCTTCTTGTGATGCAAATTTGGTGCAGCAATAAACGTAAGTCCCTTTTCAGTAAGAGCACGAGCAGTATTGTTTATAGTCTCATGCTTATCCATATAATTCTGAGTTAGAGCAGGCATAAGCCCTTTTTCATCTATATCTGTCTTAGGTAGAAAATATTCAGCGATATCCGAAGGATGTTTTCTTTTCTGCTCTACTGCAATTTCTCCACCTTCATGTTTGGCACTAATATTTTTTACCTTTGAAGCAATTTCTAAAAGTTCATCTCTTCGATCATATGGCTGGATTACAATACTTTTCCAAGTTTCAAAGATATGATGCTCGAATCTGACGAAGTCCTCCAAACCAAGAGATTTTCTTATGTCTGCGCTGAACTCTATCGTAGTATTATTTACTGAATTGGAAAAATTAAACCCAATAAGCGAAGTGGAGCCATCCTCTCTTGAAAACAACCGTGCAGCCATAAGCGTCCAAAACACAGCATAAGGATTATCATTCCCCATATAAACAGAAATCTTAAACTCTATATCTATC
>JAUWGL010000163.1 GCA_030606465.1 Thermoplasmata archaeon
ACTTGTTGACCTTATGGATAAAAAAGATGTTTTTGTAAAAAACTACTCAGGCGGGATGAAACGAAGACTTGAAATCGCACGTGGTCTAATGCATTCTCCAACTGTTTTATTTCTTGACGAGCCCACTCTAGGTCTTGATGCACAAACACGGAGAGCAATCTGGGAATATGTTAAAAAAATGAATAAAGAAGAAGGTACCACTATTTTTCTTACAACACATTACATGGATGAAGCTGATTATTTATGCGACAGGATTGGAATAATAGATCATGGAAAAATACTTGTTATAGATTCAATTGACAATCTTAAAAATTCTGTTGGAAATGATGTTATAACGCTTTCCTGTTCAGATATGGATAAGCTTGTTAAAAAATTAAAAGAGCAATCTTGGATTAGTAAAATAAAACAACATGATTCTTTTTTAACTCTGGGTGTAGAAAAAGGCGATGAAAAAATTCCTATTATAATTGAAATAGCTCAGAGTCTTAACATAAAAATCAAATCTATTAGTGTAAGAAAACCAACACTTGATGATGTATTCCTTTCGTTTACAGGTAGAATGATGCGTGACCAGGAAACCCAAACGAATAAAGAACGTACATTGCCACCAAGGTTTCGAGGGGGCAGAGAGAACAGTTGAAAACCATGGAGTTTCAAGCCATCTATGTAATGTGGCTTCGGCAAATGAAAAGATTTGTTCGATCAAAAAGCAGATTGGCTGCTATGATTATTCAGCCTTTATTTTTTCTTTTTATACTTGGCTCTGGTTTTAATGCTGCAAGAATGCCTGGCTTGGAGGAAGGCGGTTATATAGATTTTCTTGCTCCAGGTATTGTTGCAATGGCTATAATGTTTTCATCTATGTTCACCGGTGTCTCTGTTCTATGGGATAAACAATTTGGATTCCTGCAAGAAGTACTTGTTGCACCAGTAAGTAGAATTTCAATAATCATGGGTCGTACACTTGGTGGTGCAACAACAGCACTTATACAAGGATTCATTATACTTTTTATAGCAATTGGTCTAGGAGTACCTGTATCTGGTATTCTTGGATTGTTGTTGACATTTATTTTTATGGTACTTATTGCATTTACTGCGGTTGGTTTTGGACTTGTACTTGCCTCTAAAATGCGGGATTTCCAAGGCTTCCCTCTTGTTATGAATCTAGTTATGATGCCGCTTTTATTTTTATCCTCAGCGTTTATCCCCATAGAAGCTAATCCCATACTGAAAACCATTGCCTTCTTTAATCCATTATTTTACATGGTTGATGGTTTACGTGGTAGCCTTATTGGTACGAGTAACGCACTCCCACCTATAGTAGATCTCATCATTGTATCTTTAATATGTATCGTTATGATGACTGCGGGTAGTTATTTCTTCAGTAAAAGCGAAGTTTAAAAACTGTTATAAGATTTTAAAACCAAAAAAAGTAACAATGATAATTATTATTGCTAAAATCATCAAAATAACAGCTATTTTCCAGTTTGAACCAAAAACAATAGGAATAGGACCAATAAGAACAACCCCTCCTCCTTTTATTGATGTTTTCCTAGATGGCTGATATTCATCGTAATCAGCTTGAAAATCATTTGATTCAACTGTACTAGTAAAACTAAACATAAACAAAAGAACAGAAATAAAAACGAAGATAAAACCTAAAAAAGCATAAATCCCAGACCCTGCTATAAAAGGAAAAACAACAACAAAACCAGTTTCAACATCACCAGATAAAACACCCATTACAAAGAAAACAATTCCAACTATTAAACACATGATAGAAAACAGATGATACTTACTCATCCTCACTTTTCCTCAATACAGTTTTTAAATGTTTTAATCATGTTAACTAGCGAACAGGCAACTGTGACTGGCCCTACACCACCTGGAACTGGTGTGATTTTTCCTGCTTTTTCTTTTACAGAATCAAAATCTACATCTCCACAGATACCATCTTCTGTCTTTATTATTCCTACATCTATTACAAAAGCATCTTTTTTTACATGATTTTCTTTTATCAGCCCTGCGACCCCTGCGGCTGTAACAAGGACATCAGCCTCAGCTGCATATTTCTTCATATCCTTAGTAAAAACGTGGCATACTGATACTGTAGCATTTCTATTTAGAAAAAGAGCAGCTAATGGTTTTCCAACAATAGTACTATGATTAACAATGACTACGTCTTTGCCTTTTAAATCTATGTTTTCGTGCTCTAAGATTGTTAACACTGCTAGAGGTGTACAAGGTATCATGTGTTCATCACCAATGAGTGTTCTACCCACGTTATAAGGATTGAATCCTTCTACATCTTTTTTTGGATCTATAGCATTTATTAATTTATCCTGAGAAATAT
>JAUWGL010000075.1 GCA_030606465.1 Thermoplasmata archaeon
ACAAGCTGGACGTTGTATCGTTGCGGTGGAGTTTGGTGGAAAGATGGGGGTTAAGAAAAGACATGATGGTAGTACAGTAGGTGGGGATGCTAGCTACTGGGCTAAAGAAGGTATTTATTGTAGTCCAGCAGTTAAAATTGCCGAATGTTCTGTGGATGACGAACCCCCTTGTCCAAAGGAGGCGGGAGGGTTCCCCCCAACTACTATATTTGAGTATGAAGGAGAAAAGGGGGACAGATACAGTTATTCAGATTTTGAGACATTTGGTATGTATGGGAAATTGCCTACAACACCCAAAAGGATGCTTTTCCCTTCGGAGAAGTTTAGTGTTAAACTCACACTTTTTAGAGGGCAACATCTTATGTTACGTAAAGATAAGAATGGTAATGTTATGAAAGGGTACCCAGCTTTTTACGTTGATGCCGTAGAACCAATAAAAGTCTGGGAACAAAGATATATTACTTCTACAGGAGAATTTGGTGATAAGAATCCTGATGGGCCAGAAAGTTTTGGTTTAAGGAGCTATGAAAGAAACCTTAAGAATGCTGGGCAATATTTTCCGGCAACTGATATCCTCAGTGCAAGTACCGGTGATTCAGGAGAAGACAACGGTGATTCAGGAGGAGACGGTACTCTTGAAGGTGGCGGTGGTGAATTTGGCGGTGGCGGTGTGACAGGTAGTTGGGATGATGGGGGTGGGGGCGTGGATGGTAGTGGGGCAATAACATGTCTTGATAAAATGACTATGATAGGTGCCGGTGATGGATACAATGAAGACATAGATTTAAGTATCTCAATAGGCAACCTCAAAACTATTGAAAAGGAGGAACAACAAAAATTATATGATGATGCTTATAATAGAGATAATTATGATACTATGACTTATTCAATAATTCTTCCACCAAATATACAACAGTTTTTAGCTACGTTTAGTATGGGTTCTTCTTCCTTAGATGGAGAGTGTGAATTTATTTCTGAAAAATTATGTTGGGACGATCATTATCTTGTTTCTTCATTTCAGGATTTTGCTTTTTGGACTCCTGGTGGCCATTATTTTAAATGGGGTAGCAGATACCGTAGGGAAAAGTGTTGGATGATTGGTCCAGTGGAGACTGTATATACTCCAGTAGTTGTACATCATAAGCATGGTGGTGAAGAAGCCCCAATAAGCCCTTATGAGGCTTATGTTGGATGGGGAAAATTAATATATTATGAAGGTAAATTAGCACAGTCAATAATTATTGGGAAAGGGATAGGCCCCAGTCATTATACTTGGGCAGGTCCTATTGTTCAAGAGGTTTTTGGATAGGAGGTATAGTGTATGTTAAGTTCATTGATACAACATTTAAATTGTGAGATTTGTGGTCATGAATTAATATATGATCCGAAGGCTACATTTGGAGTTTATAGTAATGAATTGGAAAATGTTGAATTGGAAGTAAATGAAATTGTTGGAAAGTTTTTAATTTATGAGTGTCCTAAATGTAAAAATATTTATAGGTATACTTACAAAGAAATAGAAAGAACTATTCGGATAGAAACAACCAAACAAATATTATTATTAATTGCTAGTGGTCAAATGAAAAACATGGTGAGTATAATGGACGGGGTATTAATTTATTGCGGGAAATGTTCTGGTTTTGATGGGAATGGTAGTTGTACGAAAAAGATTTATGATAAGTGTGAGGTGAAGAGGTTTCCGAATGCCATTTAATTTTATTGATACTGGAGGCACTGCTGCAACATCACAAGCCTGTTTATATGACTCCAACATAGGTTATGAAGCAGATTTTTCTGTTGATGGTGATGTGAATGGTT
Source organism: Thermoplasmata archaeon (assembly GCA_030606465.1). Taxonomy (GTDB): domain Archaea; phylum Thermoplasmatota; class E2; order DHVEG-1; family DHVEG-1; genus JAUWGL01. Next base: position 1,819 of record JAUWGL010000075.1, read on the forward strand.
GGACTCTTTATAATGGTATTCATACTTATGGATGCTGGAATAATTTTTTGTTTGGAACCTTATATGGGGATACTTCATTAATAGGTAGACATAATGTATTTAGGACAGTTGCTGCTGAACAGTTTTATACTGTTAAAATTGTAATGAAATTGAATATAATAGATCGTATTGGTACTCAGAATATTCCAGAATATGGAAGAATACTATGGACAACAGAGGCAGACCCAAGTTGGAGTTCCTCAAAAGAAGTCGATTTTACTATTACTCCTGATAATAAATGGCATACATATCATATAAATATGGGAGGAATGCAATGGTGGCAAGGTGATATAAACAATTTAAGAATTTACCCAATATTACAGGATGGTAGAGACGGTGATGAGTTTTTTATTCGCGTGATTAAAATTCTTTCTATAGATACTTACAAATGTACCAATACAGCCTGTGATTATTTTTCTGATTATCAACATCCATGTGAAGGTGTAGGAGAAAGAGGCACATGTTCATCAAAAGCGTTAGATCGGTTTGTTCAAGAAGGTACAGTTTTTGATTTTGCTACGGATAAGAAATATACGATAGTTGAGGATGTTAATGATGAACTTTTGGTAAATATAAATGGATACGGATATGAAAGTGTAAAATTACCGGTTACCTCTAATATATCCGGTGCAGAAATGGCAAAAATATTAGCTAAAGAAATTTCTAAAATAAATGTTGGCGGGTATTCAGAAGTTTCTGTGGAATATAATACTGATGGTCAGTTTGTTATTTACTCTGGAACTTATGTTTCTGATAGTGTTGTAAAAATAGGGGATTCCCCCGCTGCAGTTACTTTAGATTTTTATGACGGGGCTGGAATTTATCAATCCTTTGAAACCACAGGTAGTTCTCCTGTTTCCGGATATCGTCCATTATCTTCTTTTCTGATAAACACAAATCAAATATTGAAATTATTTTTTAATGTCGAAAACACTGGATTTTTCTTTAACCCTTTTATATATAATGTGGAAGGCGGTAGAAAAGATTGGTTAGATTTCGGATTAGGCAACCCATCAAAAGATGTTCGTGGGCAAGAGGATGATGATACCGGTGTTATGAATAGATATTATGATTTAATTGATAATGCTGGTAAAACTATTATAGACTTTATTCATCCATTTAACGCTAGTGGAAGAATAACTAAGATCTATCTGGCAGTAACACTTGATAATTATGGGTCCACTTATGACGCAAGGGGTGATTATGATGAGGATAGAATAGATACCCAGCTTGAAAATGCTGAAGTTATGTTTTTTCGCCCGCTGAAAGATGGTACTTTAAAAGTATTAGATATAACAGTACCAATAGAAAATAGAGATCATACCTCTGGAAATTTATATTCGATTACACAGGAATATGTTGATATAGACTGTGACGTTTTTGTTAATAAAGGTGATTTGATCGGTGTTTATAATGCTAATATTTATAAAGGAAGATCAGTTAGTGGAAGTGAGACAGACGCTTTGTTTTATCAGGTTGGTGGTAAAGCTAGTGGTGTTTTAGATATACATACTCCTTCTGGTGAAGGTAGTTCAGGATTATTATTCTACGCTCGGAGCGATCAAATACAGAACAGGTTAGTGGTTGAGATAGATCTTTCCAAACGGATTAATATAGATAGTGTGGATATTATAGGTTCAGCCGTAGATGAAAAACTTGAGTATAATGTTGCGAGGTGTTTAGATATAAACTGGTTAGTGGATCTTTTTGATGGAAACCATTCTACTGGATGGGTTATTTCTTACAGTCCTTATGTTGAAGGAATTTATAATCACCCTAATATTTATTATGGTAGAGATTGTCTTACTGATGGTATAAAAACTGTTCCTGATGGTTTGGCAGGTACTTCATATAGTGTAGATTTACAGACTTATTATAGAACTGATGAATACTTTTACCCTTCTACCTCATATATTCAGACGGGTGGAGATGGAATTATAATAAGTGGCGCCAAATATTTTCAAGTTAATGGTGACAGTGAGTGGCTTGCTCCATATCTTTTGGCCGGCAGAGGTTCTCCTTTTGCAAAGGATGATTTTAAACGTGATCCAATAGCTTTTACTTTATTGTTTCCTTATGGTAAGAAGAAAAATTTAAGTAGAGTAAAGATTTATTTTAAGGAAAGATACAATTTTAGAAGTTTCGCACTCTCCTTTTTTAAAGGGGATTCATACCAGGGAGGCACTGCTGATATACCAACTTTTGACTTAATTCCATATAGGGTAGATGGTACTGAAACACCGTGGTCAAAATTGATTTTAGATGGCTTAGCTCATGTACCTGAGGATGAAACAGGGTGGGGAGCGGTTGATTTATACTTAGCACATAATCCAATTGTGGGACATGAAATATTACAACCCACTTCAGTACAAATAGGTAATTATGATTCTGTTTTGGCATATTATGGCGGAACAATTGATTACAATGAACATGGTATTATTACAAACAATGATCAAATTACTCAGGCAAGATCTGTAGATTGGACTACATTATCTATAGAATGGCCCGAGTCTAACGAACTTGGATTCAGATTATATTGTGATTATCATGAATCAACTAAAATTTGTGAGATGGAATTATTCTGTGTAGCAGATGATGTAGGATCTTCTATGGCCGGTGCAACCTCAGTTATTTATTCCACTTATGGGGAGACTCTTTGGTTATCAGAGACATCACAAGATACTGATGGTAATGTTACTGCTCTTGTTGGTGATACTCCACGATATATAACAGTAGAAATTTCTCCTATTACGGAAATAGAACTTAAGAATATAAGTGTAAATGTCGGGAAAGGGGATTTTTTCCTCGGCGAAAAAGGTTGCCAATCAGAGATATTACCAGTTGTTTCCAAAACCAATAATGAAAATGAATCTGTTCCGGTGCTTTTTAAAAACACTTATGATCGTGATTATGATTTATATGTGAATATAATAAAAGAAAGTATTGTAGATAACGGTTTAATTTTTTATAGTAGATTAAATAATCTTGAATCAATAATTAATCCAGAAGTAGGTTCGGATTCTTATTATAAAAAAGAATCGAATTATTTTTTAAGAAATGATAATTATAATGTGGCAATAAATTGTCCTGTTTATGGTTTAAAAAATTTGGTTGACGGAGCAGAAGCATGGTACAGCCATGATAATGAATATTCATGGCACAATTTTGGTTCTTTAATCTCTAATGAGGATATAGATTTCTCGAACATAACAACCGGTGATTTCAGTGTTATAAATATTCCTGTCATTTCAAGAAACAGGTATTGGAAAATCGGGTGGTTGGCTAAAGATCATTCTCAAATGAATATAAGAGAAATGAGACTTTATTACAATGATGAAGAGGTTGGTTGTGATTTCTACCACGATAGGAATCTTGCCTTCGAAGATGGTCCAATTTCTGATACTGCTCCACATTTAGATAATGGATCAATAACCGGTAGTTATTATGGATT
>JAUWGL010000017.1 GCA_030606465.1 Thermoplasmata archaeon
AGTTAATTGTTCATTGGGTACGTGAATCTTTTGAAAAAGTACTTGGTGATAATTCAGAGAACATGGATATGAGTATTGTGTATGATATTTGTCATAATATAGCTAAAATTGAAGAACATAAAATTGATGGTAAAAAAAGAAAGATTTGTGTTCATCGAAAGGGTGCTACACGTTCTTTTGGCCCCGAACATAAGGAGATTCCTTTGAAATATCGTGATGTTGGCCAGCCGGTGTTGATACCAGGCGATATGGGTACTGAAAGTTATCTTCTTCATGGTACAAAAGAGGCTGAGGAGACTTTTGGATCTACATGCCATGGTGCTGGACGTGTTATGTCTCGTCATCAAGCAATAAAAAGATGGCGTGGTGAAGAAATCGTCAAATGTCTTAAAAATAAAGGCATTTATGTTCATCCAGCTAGTTTTAAGGTTGCAGCTGAAGAAGCACCAGGTGCATATAAAGATATAAAGAATGTTGTCGATGTGGTACATGGAGCAGGCATATCAAAAAAAGTGGTAAAATTTGTACCTCTTGGAGTGGTAAAAGGATAAAAAAACATTTAATGACCCTCTAAAAATATTTATAAGACAAAGTCTGTTATCATTTTTTTACCATCAGTTTTGTGGGGGAATAATATTTGGTACGATTATTGAAGGACGAGAGTATCGTAGCGCAATGGCAGAAGTTTTTAGAGGAACATTGTAAATCTGAAATAGAAACAGTTGCGTTGTCTTACCCTGAGAAACGTAGTCTTTATATTGATTATTGGAGTGTAGATGAGTCAGATCCTCAGCTTGCTGAAATGCTTATGACTCAACCATATAAGGCTTTTTTTAATGCAGAGGCGGCTCTTAAAAACATTGATGTAGCTGTTGAAAATAAACTTGACCTTCATTTCCGTGTTATAAATCTTCCTGATACGGATAAAATCGCTATACGTAAAATCCGTGCGAATCATCTTGGGAGGTTCATGGCTATTGATGGTCTTGTTAAAAAAAGGACGGAGGTGCGCCCTAAGCTTAAAGTTGGTGCTTTTCAATGTCAGAAATGTGGAGCTGTTATTAGAATTGAGCAGGAGGAAGATGTTCTTAAGGAACCTTCTGAATGCTATGAGGATCAAGGTGGTTGTGGTCGTGTTTCTAGTTTTAAACTTTTAACAAATCTGTCGGAGTTTATTGATTCTCAAAAAATAGAGATCCAGGAGAACCCTGAGGGGCTTCGTGGTGGTGCTCAGCCAGAAAGAATAAGTGTATACCTTGAAGATGATCTTGTTGGTGAGATAGCACCTGGTGATAGAATAGTTGCTAATGGTATTCTTCATTCGATGCAGAGACGCCGTGGAACGTTTCGTCTTACTTCTTTTAATAAAACAATGGATGCAGTGAGTATTGAGAATCAGGAGCTTGCTTTTGAGGAAGTGGAGGTTACTGAGGAGGATGAAAAAGAAATCCTAAAAGTAAGCAGGGATCCTGAGATTTATGAAAAAATGAAGACTAGTATTGCTCCTACGATTTATGGTATGACTGTAGAAAAAGAAGCACTTGTTTTACAACTCTTTGGTGGTTTAGCTAAGGAAATGCCTGATGGTACACGGATGAGAGGAGATATACATACATTGTTTGTTGGTGATCCGGGTACTGCGAAATCTCAGCTGCTGGTATATATGTCAAAACTTGCTCCTCGTAGTGTTTATGCATCTGGGAAGGCTTCTACTGCTGCAGGATTAACTGCTGCTGCAGTACGTGATGAATTTGGTGAGGGACAGTGGACGTTGGAGGCTGGAGCGCTTGTTTTAGCGGATATGGGTGTTGCTTGTATTGATGAGATTGATAAGATGGAAGAGACCGATCGGAGTTCTATGCATCAGGCTATGGAGCAGCAGGAGATTAGTGTTGCTAAAGCAGGTATTAATGCTACTTTGAAATCACGTTGTGCCATTCTTGCTGCGGCTAATCCTAAGCTTGGGCGTTTTGATGAGTTTTTGCCGATTCATGAGCAGATTAACATGCCACCTGCGTTATTGTCTCGTTTTGACTTGATTTTTAGTATTCTTGATAAACCTAATCGTACCACAGATATGGAGCTTGCGACACATATTCTACGTACTCATAAGGGCGGAGAGGTAACTGAGAATATTGCTAGATCTAAAAAATCTAGGCATACTAAAAAAGAGCAGGAGGAGCTGATGAAGATTGCTATGCCTACGTTTGATCCTGAATTTTTACGGAAATATATTGCATATGCTAAAAGGAATATTTTCCCTGTTATGACTGATGAAGCACTTGAGATTTTGAAAAATTATTATGTTGATTTTCGTAGTCAATCTGAGGAATCTGTTACTTTTACACCCCGTCAGCTTGAGGCTTTTGTACGTCTTTCTGAGGCTAGTGCTAGGATACGACTGAGTCAGGATGTAACCATTGATGATGCAAAACGTGCTATTTATATTATTGATCAATATCTGCGACGTGTGGGAATGGACAGGGAGACCGGTAAGTTTGACATTGACATTATTGCAACAGGTATCAGCCATAGTCAACATGATCGTATGCGGACTATTATGGATATCATACAGAGATTATGTAATGAAGCCAAAGATGGTAATGCACTGAGAGGGGATGTTATCAGAGAGTCAGAAATCGAAGGTCTTGAATCTAGCAGGGTAGAAGACGCCCTTGATAGACTAAAGCGTAATGGGCAGATATATGAACCTGTACATGGAAAATATAAGATAACTGAGTACTAACCTTAACAATTAATGCAGTAATTTTTTTACATCTTAGGAGATGATAGTTTTCCAATTGCTTTCTTTACATTTCCTCTTTGTTTTTCCCCGAGTTCTGAGACTATGTAATCTGTAAACTTGGTTTTAATATCATTCCAGTTAAGAGTTGTTACACCAAAATCATGTTTTCTCCTGCCCGTTGTTGCTTTGTAAAGATTAGGCATCATCTGACGAATATCACTATTATCCATATGTAAAACATAGTTTTTCCTAAGAGTTTTCTTTTCCAAAAGATATATTTCAAATTTCCTGTTGAAATATTTAAAATTTGTATCTCTACCGTAATATCGGTATTCAAGCTCATATTGTTTATTTACGGGAATTGTACCTCTATCCATTGTGCATCTCCAAAACAGTGTAACATGACTTGTGTTATAATATTTTTCAATTTTTGAAAGCATCATTGCAATATCTATTTATTTTGATGAAAAACTACTTGTTTAAAAAGGGAGTATGAAAAATAATAACCTATGAGGCAAGTAAGAATTCATGTTTACTAGACGAACGTTTTCTAAACAGAAAATCAAATGATTATCTAAGGAAAAAGATTGTTATCTGTGTTCCTCTCCGAATCTTTTTTCAAACTCTTCTTTTACTTTTCTTCTATGATAATTCTTGAGATCCTGGAGAAGAACCTTCTTCAGGATTCTCGTGTTGTTTTTTTACAGTTTTAATCTTCTATGAAGTTTTACAACTGCTTCAACAGCTGATTTTGCTCGTTCAATACGTTCTTCTGCCTGAAGCCGTGTCATACCCGGACCAGAAATACCAAGACCAACAGGCTTGCTAAATTCAATAGAAAGATCTGCGATTTTTCTTGCTGCATGTTGAATAACTAACTCATCATGCTCTGTTTCACCCTCGATAACTGCACCTAAGGCAATAACACAATCAATGTCTTTTCTTTCCAGTAGTTTTTTAATTGCAAGCCCCATGTCAAAAACACCAGGAACTTTTACAACCTGAGTAATTTCTGCATCTAGAAAATTCGCATGTTCTTTTGCACGTTCAAGCATCATCATCGTGATATCATAGTTGAACTCAGAAACAGCAGCTCCAATTCTAATTTTTTTTTCTTTTACCATATTCTTTCAACTCCTTAAAGATCCTGCATCTTCAAATCCTTCTCTCAAACCATTTCCAGCGTTTTTCACAAGTTTTTCGGGTTTGAAAAGTAAATCTAAACAATTCAAAGCATGTTCACGAGCACGGCGATCAGCAAGCCATGCAAGCTCCTTTTCATCACTACCTTCTTCTTCATGGACAAAAACCTCTAATATATGCTTGTTACAAATAAGCTGTGTTTGAATTAATCCAGTGCTTGCCTCATGGGCACATTGTTTATCAATAGGTTTAGGACCAGGCATACCCAATGCTATAATAATATCACAATCTTGTTCTTCAAACATTTTTTTACAAGCAACTGGGAGATCCTTAATACCTGGAACAGTATAACGAATTATTTTAAAACCTGTACCACTGGATTTCAGCTCATCAATAGCTGATTTCCCCATATCGAATCTTGCAAAAGTTGTATCGACAACCCCTATTTTTTCCATTTTTCCTCAAGTCTTTCCATGTTTTTTTGAAATTCATATGCAGAAATAATCTTACCAATTATCTTCCGAGTACCCTCGAGATCACTCCCTTCCTTGTACTCTGAAAGCCTAACTACTTTGACATCCGTCTTCCGTTTTTTCAACTCAGATTTGATTTTTTCTTCATCATGCATCTGATCATAACCCAAGGTAATAATATCTGGTTTTATCTCCTGCACAATTTTATACATATCATCTTCATGTCCAAGATATGCTTCATCAACAATTCTAAGCTCTTTAACCAAATTTAACCGGATCCCCTCTGGGTTAATAGGTTCATGTTTCAACCGTCTAACAGTAGAATCAGTAGCAACAACTACGACCAGTTTATCTCCAAGTTTTTTTGCTTCTCTCAAATAATAAATATGCCCCATGTGAAGAAGATCAAACGTTCCAGTTGCCATTACTTTGACCATTTTTTCCACGCTTCAACTATTTCTTTTCCATCTAAAAAAACAAAACCATTGTCCTTTGCATATTGTTTTGCCTTATCTTTAGGTAATGCCCTACCATGGTCTCCCATAATTTCACAGCCGCTACCTGCAGGAATAAGACCTGCCATTTTCATCATAGATATAACAAGCTCTGTATGTCCTTTTCTTTCATTCAGAAGTTTTTCTGCAGCAACACAAATGGGGACATGCCCTGGAGATCTAAACTCTTTACCAAACATTCTAGTTGCATATCCATCATCTACATTAGCAATTTTTTTTGTCAAATCAGCAAATTTTTTCATAGTCAAACTACGGTCAATATCAGTAATACCTGTGAATGTCTCCCTATGGTTAATGTAAAGTGAAAAAGAAGATTTAGAATCATATGGAATGTCATTAGGAACAAGCTCCTTTAAAATAGGATACTTATCTTCTATATGTGAATACATATCTGCAAGAAATGGTAGTTTTAATTTATTTGCTACCTCATTTGAAATCATAAGAAAAATAAGTCCGCCGCCATCCTTTCTCATCGTTCTTATTGATTCGGGAGTGGCAAATTCTGAGGCTATAACTAGATCTGTTTCACCTTCGCGTTTATCATCATCATAGATTAAAATGAATTTTCCTTTTTGAAGATCAGCTATTGCTTTGTGTATTCTTTCTATAAATTCACCCAACTGTAGATTCGCCTTCCTTAAAATAAATATTGGGTTGTTACCCATAAATTGGTTAATCTGATGCTCCTTTGTTCCGAGATGCTAAATATCTTGTAATATATCCAGCTATACGATTTCTTAAAAGCTTACTACCAACATCACTTAATTCAGTAACTTTTTCTTTATTATGTTGAAAATCATCATGTTTAAACTGATCTGGATATTTTTTTGCAAGATCAATTGCAATGTTTTTTATGAAAGTTGGTCTTATGTTTCCCAGGATATCACCCTTTTCGTGTAAGGAGTCGGAATATGTTTTTCTTATATAAACACTTTGGAGCTAACAATGTTGCCTGTAAATTCATTCCTCCACTGTTAGTGCATACAATTCCACAGTACAAGTCTGCATAATACCTCCACATTCTGATTATGCCTCTTTTTCGAAGAAATCACAGAACCAAAACATTTTCTTAAGAGCAGAAATAATACCCTCAATCACGGTCTGGAGGGAAGTCCATCCCGCTTTTTTGTCCTATAAAAACGATATGGGCTCTCTCCCTAAAAAATTAATTTACGGGCAACGCTTATTGTATCAAAAGAGTTACGAAAGATTAGAAAATTATTCCCATCTTTTAAAAAGAGAATGCTCAAGGCCTAGTTGGTCAAGTATTTTTCCAACAACAAAATCCACAAGTTCCTCAATCTTTTTTGGTTTATGATAAAAACCGGGCATAGCCGGCAGAATAGTCGCACCAGCTTGTTTAGCAACAAGCATGTTTTTGATCCCAGGCAAATCCAAAGGAGTCTCACGTAATACAAGAATAAGTTTCCGATTTTCTTTCAAACAACAACTAGCAGCACGAGAAGTAAGAATATCACCATAACCATTAGCAACAGCTGAAAGTGTTTTCATACTACATGGACAAATAACCATAGCATCCAGCTGAAAACTACCACTAGCTGGTGCTGCAAAAAAATCATTGTTCTTATAATAAAAATTTGCTTTGTTTTTTAAATCCTTAAAAACATATTTGGTTTCATGTTCCATAATTTTTTTTGCACCATCAGACACCACTAGATGAACCTCAACATTAGATTTTTTTAATTCTTCCAGTAATCTAACACCATAAATACTACCAGATGCCCCCCCGATGCTAAGGAAAACCCGCATAATGTTTTTACTCCTCAACAGCTTTTATAATCTCAGCTAAAGTTTTTTTCAAATTTTTTTCTTCCTCAAGTTTTGTACCAGTCACAACTATATCAGCACCTGCTTTTGCTTTTTCCCTTGCTGTTTTTGCATCTCTAATACCACCACCAATGATAAGTGGGATGTTGATGTTTTTTTTCACTGCAGCAATCATCTCATTAGAAACAGGCTCAGGTGCACCAGACCCTGCTTCAAGATAAAAACAACTCATACCTAGATACTGAGCAGCAAGAGCATAACCAACCGCAGTTTCAATATCATCATGTTTAACAAGATCAACCTCACCTTTTTTACCAGCGGTCATACCAGGTTCAACAATAACATAACCCATAGAAATCGGTTCAATACCACTATGTTTTACAAAAGGTGCTCCTTTTACATGCTCCCTTATCACATATCCAAGATTACGAGAATTAAGCAGGCTCATAAAAAAAACTGCATCAGCATACTTACTTAGAAACTTAGCACCAGATGGAAACAAAATAACAGGAAGAGCAGAATTTTCTTTAATCGCTTTAACTGTTTCATCAACTTGTTCCTGTGAAACAAGGGTTGAACCTCCAACCATGATAGCGCTACTACCTGATTCCTCTGCGGTTTTTGCCATAGAACCGGCTACTCCGGGTTTCTGTTTATCTGGATCTAACAAGGAAAAATGTAATGTTTTTTTCTTACTCATCCTTATGATATCTTCTGTGATTGTCATCTTAGCCGAAAATATACTCCTCTATTTTAAATGTTTACCTTATAGAAATAATTTTTTGAATAAGTTCTTTGTTACAAGCAGCTATCACACTACTTCTTTCATCCAAACTAAAAAACATATCAAGTTCATCCCCATGAATATTGGTTACCACACCACCTGCTTCACGGACAATAAGTGTTGACGCAGCAATATCAACTACTCGTATATATTCACGTCCTACAACATAAAAATCCAAAGCACCAATAGCAACCATACACATCTCCAATGATGCAGAACCAAGAGATCGGACTTTATCTTTTTTAGCAAGATCAAGAGTTAAATCATCATAATTCATTCCAAGTGTAAGAGATGAAAGCATTTCTTTATCTGGTGTCTCTGGAACCATGATACGTTTTTTATTAACAAATGCACCATGATTTTTTTCTGCAACATAAGTATCACCAGTTGAAATGTTCTTAACAATACCATATTCTACATCATTAAGACTTGTTTTTCCAACACCAAGTGAAACCGAATAAAAAGGAATACCCCGATATGCATTACGTGTTCCATCAACAGGATCTAAAACAAAAGTATACTCGCTTTTGAAATCTAAAAAACCTGCTTCCTCACTGAGAATATTAACATTCACTGGTGATTTTTTTATAAAACTAATTGCAGCATCCTCAGCTATTTTATCAATATATTTCGTCGGAGTACCATCAGCACCAATACCAATATTTTTCCCAAAACGATGAAAATCAGTTGACTGCGCTCGTTTTACTTTACGATAGGTTTTATCAACAGTATTACATGCCAATATTTTTATTTCTTCATCCATACAAATACCAACAAATCAACTATTAAATGTAAAACCAAAAATATTACCAAAAACTAATGTTAATCCAATCATAATAAACGCTGCTATAATGACTCCAATAAAAATAGTTAGCAATGATTTAGAAAATTTAAGATTAAAAAGATAAGCAATTAGTGCACCAGTCCAAGCACCAGTAAAAGGTAAGGGTATTGCGACAAACAACAATAAACCAAGATATTCATATCTTTTAATCTTTACATCTGCCCTCTTCCTAGTTTTAGCAAAAAGCCAATCCATCAATCGAGACCATGACTTAAAATTACGAAGCCATTTCTCAACATGTGGAAAAAACAATAAAATAAAAGGAACAGGAAGTATGTTACCAATAATAACTAAAGGAAATGCCTGCCACCACTCCCAACCAAAATGAATCATAGCCATAACGACAGCATATCTACCCTCCCACCATGGGATCATAGATGAAAAAAAAATCCAAAACCAATCCGGAAACATATTTAACATGATCTACGCACCAACAAACTGTCCAAAACCCTGACTCACCTGGATTTCATGATCCTCTATAAGCTTTTCCCCACGAACAAAAACACAACTTGGGAAAACAGCAGACCAATCCTCAAAAGGAGTCCAACCACATTTAGAATGAAGATTGTCAGATCTTATTTTACCAACATCCTTAAAATCAATCACAACAAAATCAGCATCATAACCAACCTCAACTCGTCCCTTAGGTATACCCATTAACTCAGCTGGGCGTATACATAACAACGAAATCAAACGTTGAAAAGACAATATCTCTTTTTTCACCAAATATAAAAACAAAGGATACATGGTTTCAACACCTGGAAGACCACATGGTACACTGTCGAAATCAACAGCCTTCTCATCACGAGTATGAGGCGCATGATCAGACTCTAAAATATCAACCAGACCGTTTTTTAAAGCATTAAAAAGCGCTTCTTTATCAAAACTAGTACGAACCGGAGGGTTAACCTTATAAAAACCCGAGGTGCCAAGATTTTTTTCAATGCTAAGAAGACAATGATGCGGTGTAACACCACAGCTAATATTACTCGGCCGGTTTTTTAACAACTCCAAACCCTCACAAGAAGAAACATGACAAACATGTATCCTAGAACCAAGATCCTGCGACGCATTAAAAATTTCCCTAATAGAAAGTTCTTCACAACCAGCTGGTCTAGAACGAAGATGATCAGCAAGACCATTTTCTACAGACCTGTTTTTAATAAGACATTCTTTATCCTCAGCATGAAACAAAATAGGCTTACCCATGGTACTAATACTTTTCAAAACATTTCTAAGATTTGTTTTATCAAACATCAAAGCAACGGTCGTGTTACCAAGAAAAATCTTAAAACCATTACATTTCTTAGCTAGTTTTTCGATGTCCTTAATATTATCATTTGTAACACCAGCGTAAACACCAAAATCCACAAAAGATTTCCTCTCACAATTACTTATTTTATCAGAAAGACTCCCCGGAGTTGTAGTCTGCGGAACTGTATTAGG
>JAUWGL010000147.1 GCA_030606465.1 Thermoplasmata archaeon
ATACATACAAATTAATTGTGTTGTATGCAATACATTATCCGTACTTAAATATGTGAGATTAATCTTATAACCATCTACTTTATTCTAATTTTTTGATTTTTCATGACAACTCAGATTGTATACTCAAAGGAGTTTAGTAAACATGACAGCGTCAGTCATCCTGAAAACGCACAAAGATTACTTGTGATGATGGATAAAATAAAAAAATCACCCATATATAATAAACTAGAGTTTGTTAAACCCAGTCTTCTAGCTGAAGAAAAACTTTACTCGATACATTCAGACAGAATGATACAACAAATAAAAGACATAAGCTCCAATGGGGATTCATGGCTAGATATGGACACATATGTATGTGAATCAGATTTTGAAACAGCTAGATTAGCAGCAGGTGGACTACTTCAGGTTTGTAAAAATGTGCTCGATGGAAAAGCTGATAACGCATTTGGACTTATAAGACCACCCGGGCATCATGCAACAAAAAACCGTTCTATGGGTTTCTGTCTTTTCAACAATGCAGCAATCGCAGCAAATGAAATATCAAAAAAAGGAAAAAAGGTGTTAATCTTTGACTGTGACGTACATCATGGAAATGGAACCCAGGATATTTTTTATGATAGAAAAGATGTCATGTATCAATCATTTCATCTCTCACCACATTACCCTGGAACAGGTGACATAGAGGAAATAGGAACCGGTGAGGGGGAAGGTTATACAATAAATGCACCTCTTTCTCATGGGAACGGTGACAAGGCTGTAACCCAGTTAATGGATGAGGTTTTTTTACCAGTAGCAGATCAGTTCAAACCAGATATAATAATTGTTTCCACAGGCTTCGACTCACATCATTTAGATATGCTTGGTGGATTAACACTTACGTCTAACTTTTTCGGGGAAATAATCGCTAGGTTACAGAAAATTCAACCTCGGATTGTGTGCACATTAGAAGGAGGATACAACCTTGATTGGATAGGAAAATGCCTACTTTCACAACTTGGACAAATGACATCCTATACAGTAACATTTGATGATTCAGCAGATGATTATACAAACACTGCGGAATCAGTTATTAATGAGATCAAAAAAGAGATGAGTAAATATTGGAGCGTATAGTTTTAGTCGAAAATCATACCAATACCAGAAGCAGCAGAGTCTTCTTGTTTTTTTATTTTTTCATCAATTTCTTTTGCTTTTTTTCCATCCAGTTTTTTTAAATTTAATTCTTTAGCTAGTTTTTTTGCTCGTTTAAGACCTTCTTCGCTACCTTCTATTTTTAAGTATAAAAAATTTCCCTTCAGGTCTAAAGAACTTGAATCTCTAGTAAGTATGCTTTGTCTGCTAACAAGATCATCTTTTATAAGCTCGTTTATTTTACCCGCATTTTCAGATTTCACTTCAAAGATAACATATGTCACTTTTAATCACCTTTTACTCTGCGATGTAATAAAACGTTGTATATAAAATTAATCTCTCCTCAAAACCTGTCCATTTTTATTGATTTCTTTGTTTTTTATCATGGAAGAACTGATAGGAGTACCATCATCAGAAAGAACAAACGGAATTATTACAATTTTTAATGGTTTTTTCCCTTTTTGTTTTCGTTTTTTGTTGATTTCTTCAGCGTTTGATTTTGTTTCAGGTGATACAATTATAGCATCAAAATCCTCGTCTAATGTTGGGCCATATATATCTTTGATCGGTTTTATTTCAACAGTATTCTGGATTTTTTTTTGGGATAGAAATTTTTCTAATGTTTTTTTTCTTTCTTCAAAAGGTTTTATATTTATTTTTGATTTTATGAGTTCTCCTGATGTTATTCCTATGAAGATTTTTCCATGTTTTCCTGCTGTTTCTATTGCTTTGTTTATAAGTTGCTTATGTCCTTCATGTAGTATGTTAAATGTTCCACCTATGCATACTTTCATCTGATCGTTAGTAATTAAGATTGTATTATTAAAAAACTACGTATTAGATTGTTCGGACTCCTCTTATTACCTTTTTGTGTTTGACGCTGTAGAAAACTATAAATCCATTTAAGATATTTGCCCTTGGTTAAGAGGATGGGAACATGGGAATAAGATCTCTATCTATAGTAATATTTTGCTTCTTACTCATAATAAGCAGCATTGTAATTATTTTTTATGATGAACGATGTGAAGCAGCAGAAAATAGAATCTATGTCGATGATGACTCTAACATACTAGGAGATGGTACTGCAGAGCGTCCTTATCAAAGTATTCAACATGCTATAAATTTGGCAAATGAAGGGGACACGATACTTGTTTTTGGAGGAACATACAATGAGACTTTGTCAATTAATAAAAAAATTAATCTCATTGGTAGTATCGAAGAAGATCGTAGTATCATTTATTATGGCTCAAGTCATAAGTATACAGTAGAAATAACTGCTAATTATGTGAATTTCACAGATTTTGTTGTAAATGATGATAGAAACAGAATTATTTCATATATCAGCGGAGCATTAATACATGTTACCTCTGATGGCGTTAGAATTCAGGATAACAATATAAGGAGTTGTAATAGTTATTCAAGCATGGGTCTACATCTAGATTCTGCGGATGATGTTCTCATCAGAGATAACATAATTGATAATAATGATATTGGGATTTTTGTGGATTCCTCTAAAACCAATGATCTTGTTAATAATACTATTTCCAACTGTAATTCTGAAGCTATTAAAATCCAGTCCTCAGATAATAATAGGTTATATGATAATGCTGTTAGTAAGAATCGTTATGGCGCATATATAAAAGACTGCAATGGGATCAATATCAGCAACAACACTATTTATAGCAACACCTTTAGAGGTATTGGATTATTTAACTGCGAAAATAATATCATAAAAAATAATACTATTTATGATAACTCTGCTGATGGTATATATCTGGAATCTCATGAATGTCACGTCATAGGGAATACAATTTATAGTAATCAA
>JAUWGL010000102.1 GCA_030606465.1 Thermoplasmata archaeon
CAATGTTAGGATGACGAGAAAGTTCAACCATTTTTGGTGCAGATGTGCAAATACTACAATCATTTGTTGGAAATGTTTTATCAAGTTTTACCATTGATCCGCCAATGGTTGAGCTTTTATCAATGATTACAACTTTGTAACCCTTATCACCAGTATCAAGTGCAGCTTGCATCCCAGAAATACCAGCACCTACAATGAGAACATCAGCATTTATTACCCTTTTTTCCTTCTTTGTTTTAATTTTTTCAGAAAGCTTTGCCTCGCTGTCTACTTCTCTCATCCGGTTTGTCTCTATAACTTCCTCTGGTTCATTATAAAAATAATCATCTTGAAGGGGAACCCCTAGATCATGATCAATTTTTTTATTATAACTCGTTTCTGGCATTCTTACCTGCCTCAAGTCCCTCATCAAAGGCTCTTTTGTTAATCTCAATAAATTTTTTTGGTACACTATCAATAACTGCTTCTCTTACAGCATCATGTTTTAGCACATCGAAAATTGCTGTGGCTGCACCAACCATAACAATATTTGTAACAATCTTGTTACCAAGTTTTTCGGCGATTTTCTGAGCATGAACTTTATAGACGGGTCGTCCAATTTTATGTTTTGGAACTAACTCTGGATCAATGACAATTACTGTATCTTTACGAATATCCTTTCGATAAGTATCAAATGCCTCCTGTGACATGGCAATAAAAAAATCAACACTTGTTGGTCTTGGATAACCTATCTTTTCATCTGAAACAATCACTTCAGATCTGGCAGCTCCGCCACGTGCTTCAGGCCCGTAGGATTGGCTTTGAACAGCATTATATTTCATAAAAACAGATGCTGCCTTACCAAAAATGAAACCGGATAGAATTACTCCCTGACCACCAAAACCACAAATGCGAATTTCTTTTTTCATTTCTTCATCCCCTTATCTTTTTTGGTTTGTAATCTCTCAACAAGTTTTTCGTATTGTTCAAAGAATCCTGGTTTTTCTATATCCTGGAAAACACCGAGTTGAATTTTGTTTTTGATTTTTTCTTTTTCTTCGTCTGTACCATATTCCATAATCTTGTTATACTCCTCAATAAGAATTGTGTTATCATCATACCATTTCCAATGTTTTTTGATATCGCCAAGTTTATTACGTCGACCATAAGCAGTAGGGCAGGGTGATAAAAATTCTATCATTGAGAAACCCTTCTTCTGTATAGCTTCTTTTACTGATTTTATTGGTTGGTATGGATAAGTAACAGACCAGCGAGCAACATAATTTGCACCAAGAGCCTTAGCTAGTTCACAAATATCAAAGGGATGCTCAATGTTTCCATATGGGGCAGTTGTTGCAATGCTGCCAAGTGGAGCAGTTGGTGCTAGCTGACCGCCAGTCATCCCATATGTAAAATTGTTAATCAATATGACAGTGACATCAATGTTTCGACGGGCGGCATGAATAAAATGGTTACCGCCTATTCCAGTGCAATCTCCATCACCTGTGAAAATAATTATGTTTAAATCAGGATTCGCTGCTTTTATACCTGTGGCAAATGCAATTGATCGCCCATGAGTTGTATGTAGCCCATCAGCATTAATATATCCTGGTAGACGAGAGGAACAACCAATACCCGAAACAAAAACAGTTTTATCCATGTCTAAATCTAGTTCTTCAATTGCCCAAAAAGCATAATCAAGGACTACTCCGTTGCCACATCCATTACAAAAAATAGTAGGCCACATCTCTTCACGAAGATATTTTTTTTTAAGTTTATCAGCTGTTCTTACTTCTGGCATTTATTTGCCCTCCAAATATTTATAAAGTTCGTGCGGTAGATGCATCTCACCGCCTATCTTTGGGGCGCTAACGACCTTACATTGACCTTCTACATATTCTCGAACCGGATGAACAATTTGACCAAGATTCATCTCTGGAACAATTATTTCATCAACATTACTTGCCAATTTCTGAATTTCTTTATATGGGAACGGCCAAACAAGTTTAAGGCGAAGCATACCAACTTTTTTCCCTTTTGCTCTTGCCATCTCCATTGCACTCTCTGCAGGTCTAGCAGACGCACCGTATGTAACAAAAACAGTTTTTGCATCATCTAAATATAGTTTTTCAACATTGGTAATCTTATCAATATCATCTGTAATTTTTGATGTAATTCGTTTCACTAGTTTTTCATGATCTGGTTGTTTATCCGTTGCTGGAAAACCCCTCTCATTATGAGTAAGACCCGTAACATAAGTATGGTAACCTGTTCCAAATGTTGGAAAATCAGGTACCTTGCTGTTTCTAGTCTGCGAGTTTGTAAAAGGTATGAATTTCTTTTTATCAATTGTAGCGGGGACTCTGTCAACTATCTTTATGTCTTTTTCATCTGGGACAACTACTCGTTCCCTAAGATGCCCTATTTCTCCATCGGCCATAACACAAACAGGGTTACGATATTTTTCAGCAAGGTTAAATGCATCTATTGTAAAATCCATACATTCCTGTACATTACTAGGAGCTAGTGCTATTGCTTCGAAATCACCATGGGTTCCCCATTTAGCCTGCATCATATCACCCTGAGCACCAAGAGTAGGTTGGCCGGTTGATGGACCTGTTCTTTGAACATTGACAATAACACATGGCGTCTCTGTCATTACAGCAAACCCATAGTTTTCCATCATAAGTGAAAAACCAGGACCAGATGTTGCAGTCATAGATTTAGCACCACCCCACGATGCACCAATAACTGAAGCAATACTGCCTATTTCATCTTCCATCTGCATATATGTTCCTTTGACTCTTGGAAGCATACGTGCCATACCCTCAGTAACCTCTGATGCAGGAGTAATTGGGTACCCGCCAAAAAACGAACAGCCTGCAAGGAGACCACCATAAACACAGGCCATATCTCCAAGTATAAATTGTATTTTTTTACCTAAAACATCTCTTATTAGTTCAGGATCTCGTTTATATTTCATTTATTTTTTCCTCCAGTTGGACTTAGAAGGATTTTTTTCGCATCTTTTTTAACTTCTTCATCTGGAATTACAGTTATTGCAAGATCTGGACATATTAGTTCACAGAGCCTACAAAAATTACACTCATTTTTTTCCTTAAGTCGTGCTGGGTGAATGCCTTTCTTATTTAACTTATCTGACTCTTCAAGGGCATTAACAGGACAGCGTTCTATACAGATGCCGCAACCTTTGCACCAGTCATCTTTAATTTCAATCATCACTTCACCATTTTATTAGAATATATCAAGCGCTCTAGAAATTGCCATCTCACCCCTATACTCAGGTAATAATATCGGGGCTGTTTTCTTCATTTTAATGCCGGTTTTTTCTACCATCTTGTTATATTTATCAATGTGCTTAAGTGTGAGTTTCCCAACTTTAGATTTTTTAACATATTTGGCTGTATAAATTCCTGCACGTCGTCCAAATACATTGTAGTCAAGCAAAGAATTTCCCATCAAACGATTTTTTCCATGAACGCCACCTGTCACTTCACCTGCTGCAAAAAGCCCAGGAATCTTAGTTTCACATTTTTTATTAATTTCAACTCCACCGTTCTGATAATGAAGAGTTGGGTAAACCAAGATGGGGTGTTTCGTCATATCAATTCCAAACCTTTTGAACTTTCGAACCTCCCCTGCCAGCTTTGTTTCAGTAGTTCCCTGACCATGAATAATATCAATCATAGGTGAATCAAGCCAAACACCAGGCATACCAGTTGGTGTAACAATACCATTACCTTTTTTACATTCGTTAATAAATGCTGCTGATTCTACATCACGCGGCTCCAACGGAAAAACAAATGGATCACCGTTTTTGTTAATAGGTATTGCACCTAACCCCCGGATTTTCTCAGTAGACAAAATCCCAACAATAGGTTCAGGAAATGCATCACCTGTTGGATGAATCTGAATAGTATCAAGATCCAAAAGGTTAGCACCAGCATGATAAGCCATTATCAAACCATCACCCGTTGCACCATAATGATTTGTTGTTGGATAATTTGATAGATGCAACCGTCCACTTCCACCAGTTGCAAGAATGGTTGCTTTAGCACGGATTACATAATACTCATATGTCTCCAAATTGAATGCTATACCACCCGCAATCTGACCTTTGTCATCCATAAGAAATTCAATAATCGGGCAGAACTCTAAAACAGGA
>JAUWGL010000051.1 GCA_030606465.1 Thermoplasmata archaeon
AATGATAAACTAGATATCGAAGTTTTTTACACTGGAAATATGGATGACGAAGCTTCGCATTCACAAACTTGGTCTGTCTCTGAAAATAGTTGGGGAATGGGTCCTGAGTATAACTATTGGTTTGATAGGGATAATGACAAACAAGGTGTTATGCATGGTACCGATCCTTGTTATCGTTGGTTTTTACGTATCGAAAACGCAGATGATGATTATCTAAGATTTGTTTGTGGCCGATGGTTAGTTGCAGGTGAAACATTCTATGTCGATGGTGTAAGATACGACATACCTGCAGTTTACGTTCACAGTGAGCCAAAACCACGCTGCCATTGGGAACATCAATTCAAATATATCACTTTTCAGTCCCCTATACCTAAAGGTGGGCCTCCTATATGGGAATCTCCTTTTTCTGATAATATTAAAGACTTCAGTCATGTATCATCACAATATCTAGCAAAACTTCCAATGCAAGTTGCAGCATGGTTACTTCCACCATTCGATGGAAGACACGTTATGATCGACGACATTGGTTTACCGGGTGTATGCATGGATGAGGAAGAGATCAGAGGCTTAATCCTAGAGAATGAAAAAGACCCTCTAGAAATTATATACATTGATGAAGCCATTGAAGAACGACTCGAAAGCAGCCTAATGGAAAGGTTAAACACCGATGATAAAGACGTAGAGTCATGGTACTGGTATAATGTATATACAAAACCAAATCGTTTTACAGAATTCATACTACCTAACCAAGAAATACCACGCGAACCTTACGAACCTATTGATGACTATTATTTAGGATATTGTGCAGATGGATATGAATACCTAATAACTACTTCATTCATAGCACCAAACAGCGAGGTATCCACTGACCGCTGCGATAATTGCAAAGGTTTCGATGACCATGAGATATTTGATAGAGTTCTAGATATAGCACGTAATGGTGAACGAGAAGAATATTATGAACAACCCCGTTTTGTTTTTGAATTCGATGCTTATAATTGCGATGATTTCTTCGTAAACGAACAACCAACTGAACTCTCACCCTCAGTAAGAATATATGGTGAACAAGAATTTGAATATCCGACACAGTCATGGACAGGTGCTAAGGATTTCATATACGAGCAAGAAGAAGATCCTTTTGACCCTGGAGTAGTTAAAAAAGATAGTGTTACCTTCAACTCAGCATTCTGGTATGGACATGAAGGACCTCCTTTTGGTTATGAGGGGATACAAGCACAAGGTGACGCTAGTGAAAAAATATTTTTACGTGCGTTCTATGAACCCGGTTATACCCATGAAGTAGATGCTTTAATGGATGCTTGTTCAAATGTAATATTGAAACCTGTTGAGCAGTTTGATGCTATTGTAACTGAAACTACGTACTTTTTAGTAACCCTTGATGAAAGACAACCAACAGTAGGCTATCCCCTACCGGATACCACTAAAATGGTTCTTCCATATGAGTCAACTGACGAAGATAATCCTGGTATGGAAAAAGCAGGAATGGTAGATGTTATATGGACAGATAATAAGGGAACTCCACAGTTAACAGATGGGGCAATTACTGTTGAAATGGAATTTGAATTTGAGGTTACGGATCCATATATCGGACAAACTATTCAATTTATGGATCACAAGGTAAAGTTTTTGAACTTTGAGAATAATGATCCAAATAACGATAAGCTTGATGTCAGGGTTTCATATGCTGGAAACATGTATGACCGTTTATCTTCAGCAGAAACACATACTATCAAAGAAACTAAATTTAAAACGAAATTATGGTTTGACAGAGCTAACTTACAGGATGCTCCAGATGCTTGCCATCGATGGTATATGTATATCGACTCCGTATCTGAAAACTATCTAAGAATCTACTTAGGACGAACATTATCAGCAGGTGAAACATTCTATGTCGATGGTGTACGTTATGACATGCCTGCTGTATACGTCAACGATAATGATGGATTCAAATACATCACTCTCCAAACACCAATACCAAAAACAGACGGTATATATATATGGCAATCTCCCTTAAGAAATAACATTGATGACTTCAGCCATGTATCATCTCAATACCTAGCGTCCCTGCCAGCATACGAAGCAGCATGGTTGCTTCCACCATTCAACGAACAACATGTTATGATCGATGACATCGGACTTGCAAAAACATGGCCTCATGGTCTTAGGCCTAACTGTTTTTATGAGGACACTGGTAAATCTGGTAAAGTTATTAAAGAAATAATTGAACCAATAGAAATGTACTGGATCCTTGAAGCAGAAGAAGAACGATTCGAAAGCAGCCTAATGGAAAGGTTAAATACCTGCGAACAATCAGGAAATGAAGAATGGTGCTGGTGGAATATATACACTAAACCAAATCGTTTCACAGAACTCATAATATCGGATCAAGAAACAACTAATAACCGCTATGTATCTGAAGATGGTGGTGGATATGCAGATGGAAATGAATACTTAATAACCACATCACTCTTAGCACCAAATAGTAATCTTGATGAAGAACGAGATGATATATGCAAAGATTTCGATGAACATGAGATATTTTCTGTGGCTGCAGGTGGAGCTCATAAATCTGTGTACCTAGTTGCAGATCATCATGCAGACCCGACAGAAATTAATGCGTATGGTATTCCTCCTGGTGGATATCCTTTAGATTACCAGGCAACATATCCTGTGCAATCTCTGGGGCTTGGTGCAAGTGGTTTAGCGATAAACAATGATCCAAATCGTGACGGGAACTACATGGATGCACAAGTATTAGTGACATATGAATCTTCAGGTGATATTGAAATCTTTAATGCTGTGGATTTCACGTATGTTGATACAGTATCGACAGCTGGAACGGATCTTGCAGGTATCGTAGTGGATCAGGAAAATGGTCGCATATACACGGTTGACAGATTCACATCCAATCTATATGTTTACACTGCAGATACCTTTACCGCTGTAGGAGCTCAACCTAAAACTCTTAATGGTTTGACTGGTCAGAAAGCTGTGGGGTTAGCATTAGACGAGATCAGTGATGTTCTTCTTGTGACAGACTTTGATGGGACCGTAAACTACTATAAGACTTTGGACTGGTCATTAGTTGGAACGATAACTACGGATAGTCCAGCAGCTATTGGTATTGCCTGTGATTACATTAATAGTTTTGTCTATACAGGCGGTGGTTTTTCAAATGATAACATTTTAGCGAAATATGATGCGAATACAATGGCGGCATCACATATCGACATGCCAACTGTTACCGGCATACCTGGATGTGGTGCAATGGGTCTTGCTGTAGATATAGATACAGGATTCCTTTATGTTACAACAGGTTACAACGGAGATGACCTTAGAGTATTTGATTCAGACCTCAACCAAGTCTATCTTTATCCTGACAGTGAAGGTAAGATTTTAAACCCTGCTGGCATAGCTATTCCTACTGTGCCCATAGGATATGGAAAAATCTACATGCCAAGGTTTGCTTTTGAATTCGATGCATCTGATGGCACTGGACTATACATAAACTGTGTAGAGGTTGATTTGCCTCCAACTGCTGTGGCAGGTGGTGGACTAGAAGGTTACTCTGGTGAATGCGGTACGCCTGTAATGTTTGATGGAAGCGGCAGCCATGACAACGATGAAAACGGCGCCAGTATAGACCAATATGATTGGGACTTCGACGATGGAACAGGATGGCATAATAACATAGGGCCAACACCCACCCACACCTACACTACAGGAGGTACATTTACAGTGACACTACGTATTACAGACAATGAAGGTGATACCGACGAAGATGAAGCTTGTGTTTTTATCGAAGAATGTCCAGGAGATAAAGATCCAATTGCTGATCCAAACGGGCCATACTATGCGCCGGAAGGACAAGAGATAACGTTTGATGGAACCTGCAGCTATGACCCAGACGGGGGAAGTATAGTTCAATACGATTGGAAATTCTCTGATAGTGATCCATGGCAAAATAACATAGGGCCAGAGCCCAAACACACCTACTATCGACAAGGTACATTTACGGTGACACTACGTGTTCAAGACGATGAAGGCGATTGGAGCCAGGAGGCTATAACAACTGCAAACATTGGTGTAACAATTGGTACAATACAGATGCATGATGTCTATTTCGACTGTGAGGCAGGTATATACTACGGAGATCTCATGGCTTATGGTTTTGTTCAGAATGTTGGCTCAGTTCAGGTACTACTTACCTTCGATGCAGGTCAAGTTTCAGCTGTAAGCGTCGACCAGTGGGAAATGGACAGCATGAGTCACGACTTTACTAGTGTACCAGGTCAGGTATTTCTAGGATGTACACAGAATGCTTATAATCCTATAAGTGGTGATTTCAAGATTGCTAGAATAGGATTTGAAAGAGAAGGCATGGGAGGCTGTGACCTAGTGATAGACCCAACGAGTGAAGTATTGGATGATCAAACCTCACCCAGTGTGATACCTCATAACCCAGTAAACGGACATGCTTACATTGATTGTATGACCCCACCCAGCGGCGGAGTTCTAGGTGATATGAACGGAGATGATGAATTTAACATGGGCGACGTTCGATGGCTTGCAATATATGTTGCCAGTGGCGGAACAAATCCTCTATACCGACCGTTGTATGCAGATGGTGATGTAAACAGTGACGGCAATTTGAACATGGGCGACGTTAGATATCTAGCAATATACTGTGTATCCGGCGGAACAAATCCTGAGTACAGTCCGTTATACCCATAAAAACAAGAATAGAAAAAATCTAAAATACAAAGGAAGAGAAACAGGTTATTAATCTCTTCCTATCAACCTATTTTTTTTAAAACCTAAAAACACAGAATTTTTAATACAATGTTTTTTATATTCAATATTGATAAATGATAATATAGAGTTAGAAAAAAAATGACGAAAAAGAAAAGTAGCATATACATCAAGATTTTTCTGTCGACTTTACTACTTTTAACAGTTGCTACGGTTGTTAATAGTGAAGAAACCTGTACTATTAGTATGGAAGACGTTCAGATTCCTGAAAAAAGTAAAACCTCGGGCGTTTTAATGATTTCTGAAGTTACTAATCTTGGTTCATTTGATATCAATCTGTCATGGGATCCAACTATTGTTGATATCGATAAAATCAATGGAGGTAATTTTTCTTTATTCCATCATATTGACCATGATAATGGTTTCGTAGTTTTAACAGGTTACACAATTGAAACCGTGAATGGTAATGCAGTTATTGCAGATATTTTATTTGAAGCTGTTGGAAGCAGTGGTAGTTCATGTTCTCTGATGGTTACATACTGTCAGCTTTTAACAGCAGACCCGCAACCAGAGGAAATTGATTGTAGTTACGATGAAAATCTTGCTACAATTACCATAACAGGTTCACAGCCGGATAATAATGGAAACACTAACGACCCTGGTGGTAATAACGACGATCCCACTTCTGACAACAATACTGCACCCATTGCAAATATCTCTGTTTCATCAACAAAGGAAAATGTGAACACAGTGATTACTTTCGATGCCTCTGAAAGCTTTGATTCTGACGGAACAATAGCTTCTTACATGTGGGATTTTGGCGATGGTGAAACAGCTACGGGTATACAAGTTGATCATGTTTTCACGAATCCTGGTATTTATCAGGTGCTATTGACGGTAACTGACAATGATGGTGCCTTAGATGAAGATGCCGTTGATATTATTATATCTCGAGGCAACAACCCTCCAGAAAAACCAAAAATAACTGGTCCTGCGTCCGGTAGCAAAGGTATAGAATATGAATATTCTATGGTTTCTACTGATGTTGAAAATGATAATATAAGTTATATTGTTAATTGGGGTGATGGTAAAACTAATAGCACAAATTTTGTTTCTAGTAATTATTCTTCTACACTAAGTCACATATGGATTCAAGCTGGTAGATATGTAATAAAGGTAAAAGTAGAAGATGATAATCAAAGCGTTTCTGAAACAACTGAGTATGTGGTTTTAATTGATGCAAAGGAGTTGTATTATAATAATTTCTATATAGGCTATGTTACAGATGATAATGGCAATGGAACGTTTGATACATTTTTAAATAATGAAAATTTGCTTACAGAAATATCTCCTGGAAACTATTTGATTGATAGTAATGGAGATGGTATTTGGGATTATACGTATAATGCAGAAACAGAAGTTGTGGCAGAATATAAAGATACAAATAAAGAAATAAATGATAAAACCGAATATAATACCATCATTGTAATAGGTGTTCTAATTATCATAATTCTTGGTATTAGTATTATATATATCTTTAAAGGAAAATTTAAAAAATAGTCGAATAAAGATTTATTAATATCAACATGAGATATTAATGTATAATAATCTCAGTAGGTTACATTTTGGGATTTCCAAATGAAGCCAAAACTCATTTGGAACTCTATTTTTCTAAAAACCATATTATTCACACCATTACTCAACCCTCCAACATTCAATTCATACAATG
>JAUWGL010000118.1 GCA_030606465.1 Thermoplasmata archaeon
AGGTTCAACTGGATACCATGTAGCATATTGTTTAATCGTTTGTTTAACATTGTCATCATCATGCCATGGATTTATGAAATCATGAATGTTATCCTCATCTGGAAAATAACTATGACAATATCTTGGAATAACGTCTTCAGGAACAATACCGACATCATCTTCACCTTTGAGCATATGCACCATTTGTTCGGCATTTAAAAGAGCATAGGAGATGTTATGATCACATAATGCAATTGCCATTTTTGCTGTTTCAACACATCGAATTCTACTTGAACCATGTAAATATAGTCTCCAACCATCTTGTTCTTTGCTCACCATCAAAGAAATATGGGTTGAATTGCCACCACGGCAAATCTCCCAGGGATGACCACCTTGAAACCGAGAAGTATACCAATCCATAAACGCTTTTTGAGAATCTCCCTGAATTTCACGAAGCCCCTCGTCTCTTCCATCAGCCATTCTTATGTATTTATCTTTAGGAGTCAAGGAATTGTCATCATCAAAATAATCATTAGCATCATAACAAATCGAACAATAACGAAAAAAATCATCTGCTGTCATTTCATAAAGGAATTGTTTTTCATCCATTCCCGCTACTACTTTTTCAAATTTTTTAAGATTAGACAGACCAAATTCCTTATCTAATCTCTCAACATCTTTTATTTGTTCCCAAAGCGTCATTCGTTTAATCTTTCCAACCCGTTTACGAAATGGCAGTTGTTCTGATAAAAATTGGTTATATTCCTTGGCATCTTTCCTAACTCTATTGACTATCTGTTTAATGGTAGTTGAGAGCCAGGTTAAAAATGTTATTTCTTGTTTGCCATCAAGTTTTGCTCCAGTTAGCTTCTCTGTTTCAAGATCAAGTTTAACTTCTAATTTTGAATCAAAAATTACAAAGAATTTTTTCTCATACAAACTAGAGTTTACAAGTTATCAAAAAAATAGAAATATCTCTTGGAGGGAAATTTCGAAAAAATGAGGAAACAGTAACTACATTCCCAGTTTCATTTTTACGTTTAATTCCCTCGTCAACATCTTTGTTTCTTTACTTACGGAACCCACCTTGTACACCGTTTTTTTATTCCGGTAATACAATCGGACTAATGGGATTTCCATTAGACTCGCAAATATTTTTTCTATTGAGATTTTAATCCCTGCATCTCGTAGTTTTTTTCTGATAAGTTGTGTTAACTCAAGACCAAGGATACAGGTTGCCATATGTGCTTTGATCATTTGGTCGGTCCAATGATGAAAAGGTTGCACGGAGAGAAGATGGGAGTTATTAAGAATTTTGAAACATTCTTCGATGTTGTTTTTCATACGGTATCCTTTGATTATCTCAACGATATCCTCATCCTCACAAGAGCTAAAGATCAGGTTCTTACCCCAAGTATTCATTTGTTCATGTGCATGATCAATATCACAATACGATGAAACATAGAGCTTCCCATATTTTCCATGAACCTGGCAGTGAATCACATTTTTCATTTTTTTCTGCGAGGTGATTGTTTCAAGTTTTTCCTTTACAGCTTCTTTTCCCCTCCATTTCTTAGTATTCAAACGGTATTCAATGAAATTTTCTATTTCATTGGTAATCTTGTTCATATTTTCCATCCAAGTATACATTTTCCTCCGATATGTTTGCCCATCAAAGGTTAATACACCACGGAAACTTTTTTTGTATGTTTTCACAGATGATATCTCTTTATACAGTACAACATTACCTGAATCTGTGATGAAACTTTCTTTCAACTCACTTACAGGAGTTTTGAATATTTCTTTTTGTGTACTAGGCCGTACACTACCGATGAATTTCACATCAGGATCTTTAAAACCAGTTAATGTATCAAAGACTTCTTGAGAGTTATTACCTTTATCAAACACAATCACTATATCCCCTGTACAATTATTTTTCCTTAGATGTCCAACAAAAGAATCTAAATTCTCTTTGAAGAAGGTAACATCATTGATATTCCCAGGATAAGTCTTATGATATACAGGAATACCATCACCCTTAGTAACCGCAAGAGCAAGGTTAACCTGACGGAGATCAAACCTTTTCTTCTTACTATTCCCCCTCTGAGGTATAGTAGAGTTATCACTGTCAGTCTTGATAAACGTATGAAAATTCGAAGGATCAAAATAGATATAGGACTTCTCCACAACATAATCCTTACCTATACGTTCAAGTAATCGATGATGTAACTCATTCACATCATTATCAAAATCCAACGATTCCATATTATTCCAATAATTCTGAACAGTCAAAAAAACATCATCAACAGGATAAATCTTCTCAATTTCCTTTTTCCTATACCACTCCTGAATAGAACTCTTCGTAATTGGCTTTGTTAAACGAGCGAGAATACCTAGAAAAAAATACTCACCAATTGTCAAACCTTGATCCCGTTTAGGAAACACACTATCAATAATTTCAACAAAATCAATCTCTCTTGCTATCTCAGCAAAAGCAGAATAAAGACCATACGGTGTAGAAGACACATCATCAGGAAGAAAGATATCTTCACCCATCTTTTTAACAATATTATCAAACGATCCAAGATATACCTCCCATTTTCTCCTTATCGTTTTTCCCACACGCTCACTTTCACCAGCATAATAATATATTTTACCTCTGCTTTTTTTCTTAAAGATGTACCCCGCCATTCACAACCCCAATATGTGTAGTAACTACGAGTATTTAAAGTTATCCTTATATATTTCCAGTAACTACATAGCCTTTACAAAGTAAAGGCATCTCCTATAAAATGAAAACTGAGAAATAGTAAATTTTAGAGATTATAGGCTAACTTGTAAACTCCAGAATAAAGGAATCCGAAAATGTATGCGATAAACATCCAGATATTATTATACTGAGCCCTATAACTACAAGAATCAATATTAGGGTTTTTCTATTTAGTTCAAATTCAATCTTATTGATCTGTAAATCTTCCTCCCCTATTCCCATATTCTCACCGAAACATGTAAACATTTTACAGGTCTTATATTTTTCCCAAAAATTTATTACAATTTATTTTTCATAACTGTTATTAACACGTCTAAGGGAGAATTGTATCAATCAAAACATCAATATTAAATCGTATTCCAATCATGAAATAACTGAACCTATAACTGTAAGAACTGAAAAACTAAACGCAAAGAAAAAATAGGTTACATACATCAATGTCCATGCAGAAGTATTCTCCAAAAACTTACTTTTTTTATCGTCTCGAATCATCAAATAAAATATGAAATAGCCAGGCACTGCTAAAAATGTTAGGAGCCATAGATATGAATCCAATATGCCGTTATCAATTAAAACAGGAATCATAACAAATGGAAAAAACATAAATGGTAAAGCCATTAAAGCCGCTTTTTTAACTCCAAATGTATTAACTAAGGTGCGAGTACCCGTTTTTTTATCAGCATCGCTGTCTGTTATATCTTTAGTAATGGAACCACCGATCAAAAAGAACATGGCTATGAGCCCGATGGCCACAGGTACTGGTTGTAACGAGTTTGCAAAAACACTCCACGATGCCAATACACCTAACAATCCTCTAGGAATTGCAACCCACATCTGATTGAAGAACAAAAAGTCCTTCAGTCTAGGAGGGATTGAGTAGGTTACCGTGAATACTGCTATCGAAAGGACAAAGATAGTAAACATAATGTTAATAGTTGTGGACATGTAAAATGCCAAGAGATACAAAACAGCAGATAATGTTTTGGC
>JAUWGL010000039.1 GCA_030606465.1 Thermoplasmata archaeon
CTTTTAAAGAATTGGTTTTAAGAGAGGTAAAAAATCTACAAAAACTTGTTTAATTTGTGATTTTACATTTATCTGTACATACGATCTAAAATGCAGATAGAGAACATTATCAGTTTTGAGAAATCATTTCGGGATGAAGCCAAAAATGAACAAGGTTTTATATATGAGGGGTGGTTGAGCCACGGATTTTGAACAGAACTGGAGGGATGTGTAAGCCTCAGATTTTGAACGGCGTTAAAGGATGTTAAAAAGAAGGATTTACAGAAGGAAAAGGTAATTGTCAAGCCTCGAAAACTGAACGGAATTGTAAACGGTAAAAAGCCATGGAAACTGAACAGAGTTGGAAAAACCGAAGCCCCGCACGCAAACCCAATGGTGTTAGAGAATAAAAAAAGCCACAGGTTTTGAACAGAGATGGATTTTTTAAGCACCTTGAAAAAGAGGGAGTGGATTCAAAACCTAATAAACAGATAGAAACATAACACAAAAATAGAGATAAACTTATCAAGGCTTTAAATGAAAACGACATTGGTTATGGGATTTACTACCCAAAACCTTTGCATTATTACCCTCATCTTAAAAAATATGGTTTTTATAAAATAAAAAAATCTTTAGATGCGGGTAAATAAAATATCAAAAAATAATTGCGCCAGAGTAGAATAATATACTCAAAAATGAGATAAAAAATAAATATATAGAACATTGTTCTAGAAGATTGTTACCACAGTTTTTATAACCCCTTTTTTATTTATCATTTTCACGCGGACAATTAATAGTAAAAAAAACAAAAAATGAACCGATTAAGTTTTAGTCGTGTTCGCGGTAAATTCGGAGGAGAGATTCGGCTTTGCACTCCGTCGAGAAGTGGTGATACCCAGCTTAGGGGGATAATAGATAGGATGGAGAGATGATATTGTCAGGTTATCCTAGGAAGGATAATAGTCCATTACCCACGGAGGGTAATAGCAATGACAATAATAATAGTTAGTAATAATAATAACAATGATAATAATAACAATAATAAAGTATCTTACCATCCATAAGAGGATAATACTATATTGTTATCCTAAAGATGGTACTATATTGCTATCCTAGGGGGATAGTTACCCTAGTCACCCTTTTTCTGGTTATTAGCACCAGCGTCAGTACCAGTATTAGTGCCGGCGCCTAAATCCAAAATATCAAGTTAAAGCAGAAGTAACTGAAAAGGAGGTAAAAAGATATGAGTTTTGGACAGAACTGAAGAAGTTAAGGAGACAGAGGATATAGAACAATGTTCTAGAACTATCTTTCTATGGTTTTTATATACCTATTTTTATTTATGTATGTAGGATTAAGTGAATTATGCGGACAGGCAAAACAGGCCAAAGATTAGATTTTAGGTAATGCTGGTCGAAAAGACCAATAAAACCAAGACAGGTCAAGTAAAAGCAAAACCTGGGTCTGATGTATGTCCTGCTCTTCGCGTGTTCGTGAAATTCATGGGGGCGACGCTCGGCTTTGCACTTCGCCATATAAAGAAAATAAAGCAGAAGTAACTGAAAAGGAGGAAATGATAAAAATGAAAACAGCAAAAATTGGCGCAATATTTCTTATTTCTGTGATAGCATTAGCTGGTCTCGGAATTGGTTTTGCACAGGTATCAGATACGCTGACGTTGCATGGTACGGTCAACACAGGTACCTATAAGATGTCATGGTCAAGCCCTGATTGTATCATGGGATACCATGATGATATGAATGGAGACAATATATGGCAACCTTTGTGTGGTGAAACCATATATTGGGAAGGCAGTACTATTTGGACGGATTACTCAGAAAAATTCTTCTGGTTAAAACAAAATGTTAAACTTGACGCCTGCTTCACAGATGAGATTACAGGACTTCAGGGTGCCAAAGAGTTGCACTTCTACTTCGATTACCCATTCCCGAACTGTGTGATAAAGATAAACTTTGATTTCCACGCTGTAGGAACAATACCACTCGACTTCGTAGATTGGGGTCTTAAGGAAGCTTGGATAAAGGAATCTGGAGGAAGCTGGGTACAGTTGAATCAGGCCCAATTTGACCAATACTTCCAAGTCCTCATCGTAGATTGTGACGCCGATCCAAATCACGGAATCTGTACTGAACTAGAGTTGCCGATACAACATGACTACTGCGTACCACACTATTACAGCATGTATATCTTTATAAGACAACCACTAAAAGACAATGGAATTGTAGACCATATATTCAAAGAGAATTGCCAATTCGACATGACATTCGACTTCAACTTTGAAATGGCCGACATTTAAAGAAAATAATGCCGACAGGGTATTGTACACTATCTAAAACCTTTGTGGGGCGGCTTTAGGCCCCATATATATTCTTTCCAAGAAGGAAAGAACAACTCAAATAAACAACATAAATATAAAAATGCTAAAAAGAAGGCATAATATAAAATGGGAAGAAATAAGAGAAAAAACAAGGCTTTAGCCAAAACCGGCACGCTCTTTGCTGTAGTAGTGTTAGCGTTAGCAAGCATAGGTCTAAGCCATGCTTACATAAATGATACTCTTTGGATGCATGGAACAATAACCACTTGTAGTCTCGGTTCCATCAGCGGCTACGTATGGTTCGATGCAAATGGCGACGCTATCATGGACGCCGAAGAAATCGGAATAAAAGAATACATTGTAACCCTGTATGACTCCCTTAGTCAGACAGT
This sequence comes from Thermoplasmata archaeon, assembly GCA_030606465.1. Lineage (GTDB taxonomy): Archaea > Thermoplasmatota > E2 > DHVEG-1 > DHVEG-1 > JAUWGL01. The sequence goes on from JAUWGL010000039.1 coordinate 2,710, forward strand.
CGGCGAGAACACTGATAATACCGGCTACTATGGTTTTAGCGGTCTTCCACCAGATTCTTATAGCTTAGAAATAATAGTAATAGACCCCTATCATCCGACAACATCAATAACAATACCTGTTACTCTAGGGTTGGGGGAAGCCATTACCGATCAAAATTTTGGTCTTAACATAGATCCAAATGATATCACCCCGGGAGGCGACTGCAGATCACCAGGATTCTGGAAGACAAACCTACGGAAACTGTTAGGCCATCAACATGGAACTCCACAAGTCAGCGAAGAAAACATGATTGAATATTGTAACACGGTCTATACGTTGTTCTACGACGGAGTATTTGGTTCAACAGATCCAGCAACAGGTGGAGACGGTTTATCCTTACAAGAAGCACTAGATATAATCCTAAGTGGCGAGGCATCAGGTGCACCTATGGCAGATAAACTCAGAAGACAGTTGATGGCTGGCGAGCTTGACTACGTATCAGATGATTACCAAGCAGATGACAACGAACTGTTTGGAAATATAATATGGTACTGTGAATATATCTTAACAAATGGGATCACAGGCGAATACGAGACCTGGAAAGATGTCTTAGATAGCTACTGGGTATAGATTAAATTTTTTTTTCTATTTATTTTGTTAATGAGTATTTTTAGGTAGCACAACTTATAATGGGAAAAACTAAAAAAGAAAACATCTTATTCTATTGCCATCGTATCTAAAAATAAAAGTGGAGGAAACTATTATATCGAAGATATATTATAATAACCGAAAGATTTATATTTATGGTTATATTTAACTTGGAGCAGACATGTGGTATATTATCTTAAGTTTAATTGTAGCAATATACATATTCATAAACTTCTATGTGTTAAATACATTCAGTGGAACCATAGGAGCCTATGTCATAAGACCACTCCTAATGATATTTCTAGCTATCGCAGCCATACTTATAGCTAGACACGAAGGATTGAACATATGGAAATTCAAAAAAATACGAAGATGGCAGTTTACTAGATCACCAGTTACAGCAGCATTATTTGTTGCCGGATTCCAAATATCGCTGCTAATACTTGCAGGAGTATTCACGGGTTTCGGTAAATCCCCATATCCAGCAACAACGCTTTCATCAGTTTTCATAAAGATACTATTTGTGGCATCTATCCTCCTCGGTATCGAATTCAGCAGAGCGTACCTCATAAAAAAATGGACATTAACAAGACGTAATATCACACTTGTCTTAGGGCTCACAACAATACTCTTCGTGATTATAAGCTTAACAATAGCAGAACTTTCAATATTAACTACTGATGATCCTCTGAAATTAATCATGTTCCTGGGGGAAACCATTATTCCATTAGTGGCTATGGGTCTCTTTGCATCGTACCTAGCGTATCTTGGAGGAGCCACAGCAGCTATAGGATACATGGGAACACTTCAAATCTTCCAATGGTTCTCTCCAGTTCTGCCAAACACACCATGGGCTTTGACTGCCCTTATCGGAACATTAGCGCCAACAATAGGATTCTTAATCATTCAAAACACTATACAAGAGACATATGGTATATTTGGTAAAGCCAGAAGAATACGAAAGAAAAAAGATCCCGCGTTAAGCTGGACTGGTGTAGCTATAGCATGTGTAATAATCGTCTTCTTTTCATCAGGATTTCTTGGTGTTCAACCAACAATAATTTATAGTGGTAGTATGCAATCTGCAATTGATGTCGGTGATATAGTCTTTATATCTGAAGTACCTATTGATACTATCAAAGAAGGAGATATCATCCAGTATAGAAGTGAAAACACTACAATTCCTATTATACATCGAGTTATTAACATATATGATAACGAAGGTATGAATGTATTTATAACGAAAGGTGATGCCAATGAAAATCCCGATAGGGAACCGGTGATCCCTCAGCAAATCCAGGGAAAAGTAATTTTTACCATCCCAAAACTTGGATGGATACCAATATCCATTAAGAATTTTATCAGTAATATTTTCACTAATGTGTAATATAGAATAAAGGAAATGTGATAATATGAGAAAAATACGCATAAACACAAAAAAGAAAAAGAACATACCAATGACCATTAGAATAGCTGTAATTGCTATCCTTTGTATCATAGTAACTGTTTCAGCGTACAGTGCATATGCTAGTCATAATAAACTACCGACAACGATAGAAGAAAATGTTACTATTTGTAACTACATTCACAGCGGTAAATTTAATTACATCGCGCATCTAAAAAACAATAGTGTCTACGAAACCCTTGAACTTTACCCGGGTCAGGGAATCATTTTCAAGAAGATAACAGACCATATAAATGGATCATTCACATATAGATTCGATTGTGATCAAACAGCAGACATAGAGGGGCATTACACAGTGCTCGCCAAGGTTCAGACCGACATATGGGAAAAAGAATTTACTGTTGTTCCAGAAACATCTTTCAGCCACAATGGATTTATAGCTAGTTTTAACACAAACTTTCCAATAAACTATACTTATTTCGAAGATATAGTAACTTACATCAATAATGAAACTGGAGTGACCGCAGCAGAGCCAACACTTATCATGGAATGCAATGTTCTCCTATCTGCGGACATAACTAATAGGAACATCGATGAATCCTTTTCACCATCCATTAGTGTTCTTTTAGGTGACGATATTGTCGAAATTAAAGGAAAACTCTCTCAAACGCAATCAGGCGCGTTAGAAAAAACTGAGAGTGTTTATTATCAACCAGATGAAAGTGAACAGCGAAATATTTGGATGTCATCATCACTCATCTTCTGTATAATACTCATCGGATTCGCCGTACTCACCACAGCCAAGATACCATCGAAAGACATAACCGCGCGACAACTGAAAAAGATCAAGAAAAAATATGGCGAATGGATCGTAGAAACCGAGAAACTTACCCCACCAAAAGATGTAAAAGTCGTTTCTGTAAATTTATTGGACGATCTAGTAAAACTCAGTGAAGAGCTAGGGAAACCAGTGATTCATTCTACTCCAATGCCAAATGAGAAACACATTTTCTATGTTTTCGATGAAGCCATGAGCTATCAATATGTTCTTCCAACAGGCGAACAACTCAAAAAAATAACTCGATGCCCGAAATGCCAAACTAAAATCACATGCGAAGGCACACCAGGAGAAAAAACCCATGTCATATGCCCCGTCTGCGGCAACAACGGAATCGCCACCTTCGAAAAAACAGGCGGCGGGAAACTAATAAAAAGTTTATTCCCAAAAGACTAAGTGAAAACAATGAAGCCAAAAATCTTAATAACTGGCATTTGCGGTATCCTACTTCTCGTTGTTTTTACTGTTTTTCTACCTGTGGGAACATGTGAAGAAACAGAAAATGAAACAATTATTTATGTTGATGATGACTATGATAATACTACTATTGGATGGGATGTTGACCATTTCAACAACATTCAGACCGCAATAGATGCAGCCAGCAATGGTGATACCGTCTATGTCTGTAATGGGACATATTATGAACATGTCGTCATAGATAAAACAATCACTCTTTGTGGTGAAGATAAAAACAATACTATAATTGATGGTAGCGGAAGTAGCAATATTATTAATATATCCGCCAACCGGGTGAATATAACTGGATTTACCATTAGAAACGGTGAAAAGTGTTGTGGTAAAGGTGGGATATATATCAAATCACATGATAATAACATGGTTACCGGCAACATCATCACGGATACTTTTTCAGGCGTATACCTATGTTCCTCCTCCAACAATACCATCGCAGAAAACATTATCACCAAAAATGAATGCGGCCTCTATTTAAGGGAGAGATCTAATAACAACATCATATCCAGAAACACTATTATTGACAACAGAGAGAGCGGTCTCTTTTTATTCAGGGAGGCAACTGACAATAATATATCTAAAAACATCATCAACAACAACGAGTATATCGGCATCTATCTTAGCCGTTCATCCAACAATAACAACATCTACAAGAACACCATCACAAACAATAGCATAGGTGGCATCTGTCTATATCGTTCTTCCGAGAGCAACATTATAGCTGAGAACACCATCATTCATAACAACGAATACGGCATCTTTTTATTTAATAAGGCAACTGATAACACTATATCAAAAAACACTATCACAAACAGCAACATCGGAATCAACATCACAGCTGATTCAAACAACAACCATATTTTCAATGATAACATTTTTTTAAATAACAATGAAAATATTCACGATGAATCCAATATAAACAAATCTAAAACACCTGGTTTTGAACTAGTCTTTGCCATTTGCAGTATAGTATTAATTTTGCTCTGGCAACAAAGGGACCGTTACATTTGAAGAAACACGCAAACGATTCCCTTTTCTTTAAAAAGTAGATGAATCACATGGCAGAAGAATGATCTACTTCAAACCACGGGAAATAACCTGAAATCAACTCTGGTGATAGTTATAGTAGCCATATGTGTCATCAGTGTAA
>JAUWGL010000108.1 GCA_030606465.1 Thermoplasmata archaeon
CTACAATACTACTGTAAGTATCCTCATTACCTTTAGCATCGGTAACCTTCACGCTGACCCGATAAATACCAGGTGAATCCCACGTCCATTCCACTGTTTCACCACTGGCATCATCATATACACTATCATTATTGAAATCCCAGGTATAGACATATGGCGTTTTTCCATCAGTTGCAGAAGCCTGAAATTGAACAGGATTATCTGGACACCCGTTTATACCACTAAAGGTATCAACAATCCTAGCTTTGAATCTATCAGCTCCAGGATATCCACCAATTTTCAAACTTGGATCGCCTAGAAGGATGAATTCTTCTAGGGTAAAGTAATCTTTCCAGAGATTATTAATATAATCATTCTGTGCCTTTGTCAACATCTGTGACACTGTTTCACTACTTGAATAAGCCTCATAAAACTTGAGTGATATATAGCCACAGCCCATCTCCAAACTTCCATATGCTATCCTAGTGGCGCCAATAGTTGCAATAGCACCACCGAAGGGTTTGAGTACGCAACACCAAGCGAAACAAGGAAATAGCTTGGAACCATCGAAATTAAATTTTTTCGCAATAGCCTGTAAACCTTCAGGTAGGTAACCGATAAATTCAGAAACGTTGAAATCGAGTTTAGCAGTAAGACAGGCATCGAAGAAGATGATAGGAAGTTTGTACCGGTTTACAAGACCCAAGAGATGAAGTGTATCATAATGTACCCAGCTATCATCATTTGGAGGATGGGTAGAAAGTCCTATTTCAAAACCATGACCCGAATAATCAACAAAACCAGCACCTTTATTAATCGCCTTATTTACTGCATGCGCACTAAACGTATTATCCGAAGTCCACAGCTTAGTAGGTACAAAATCAGACATGATCTGCTCCGTTATTTTATTTTTTTCTTCACCTTCATTCCCATTCCGACCTGGAAAAGTATCACCGCCACAGAGAACTATATTGTTAAACCAGCTCTCACCATATGTATCTGTTTCATAACGAATTATTTTATCAACAACAGTGCGTAGCTGTCTAAGGTTCTCACAGGCTAAACGGCCAATGTTGACATCTGCATAAAGATCTACACCATCAAGGTCGTAAACTTGATGATGCTCACGGTAAGTCTCTCCGAATTTGTCATTATTATTGCCATCCCAACTGCAGAAACTGCTGTTTTGATCATAAACATCTGCATAATAAAGATCAGATAGTACATCTCCTCCTCCCCACCAGCCAGCATATGTAGTTCTAATAGGTAATTTCTCAATGCCTCCAACAAGGAGAACATAATCTATTCCCCAGGTCTCTATTGCATCCTTTATAAAATATTTAATCTGTTCCGCTTCATCTCTCCCTGGGTATCCTACATAAATATCCTCTGTTGTCATGAGTTTTGTTTTGAGTTCATATCTGTTTTTATGATCGATTAACGGTTGTAGTTCATCTGAAAATTCGGATGGAGCTATAACAACAAGATCATATGCGTCCTGGAACGTTACTGGATATAAAGGCTCTTCATATGTTATTTTAATATCAACACTCTCACTATAATAAATCATGTTTTGAGCAGGAGAATACCTAACCGGGTAGCATTGCACTGCAAGATAAATAACATGTTCTCTATCATCTAAACCTGCTCCACTAATGCAACTATAACTACTAGCTGGATACAACTCTGAACTACTATAAACACTTGTATCCTTCACTGGTTCCTCAGCTACCACTACCTTAGCATTCACTGGAACCGGTTCAGGAGCTGGCTGAATTTCTCTTGGCAATACCAGCTCGGTCATCTCAGAAAAACTCACATCAACATAACTGATTTTTGATCCAAAAGGTAAAGTAAATACCCGGGTAACAACAGGTAAAACAGGTTTTCCCACATTTAAAAGAGATGATGTCGCTTCTTTTAGGCTCACTGTCACATATTGATCTAATTCTTTGATAATAGGCTCCGAAATAGCAATTGATTCTTCTTCGGTTTTAACATTATAAGTTGTATCATCAGGTATAACAACAGCTCCAAGTCCACTTAGGACCAAAATTCCTAATACCATTATTGGTAGAAACTTCCTCATACTTTTTTACCTCCCTCAATAAAATGCTTTATGAGGTTGTAATATAATATTTTGATTTAAATGTTTCTCAGTAATATAATTGCTTTTATTATATATAAGGTGTAATTTTACAGATTTCATTTCAACAAATTACTAAAATAAAGAAAGAAAAAAGGAGATGATGAATGGTGTTTTTGATTGAACTATAGGTAAGGCAATTAATTTTCGAATATCTCTGTGGCTGTGATCTAGATACGCTGATACTATTCACAAATCAAAAATTTCGATAATTTTGTGCCAGTGCTATATTCAGTTTATAGTTTTAGTAGTTGTAGTAGACGTTGTAGTATTGGGAACATATATGGATGATTCTGTAGGAAATTAAAGAATGGTGTGTTGATTGCTCGGTTTTTCGGCATGCTGACAGATAGCGGATCTGACCATTCGCTGTTAATACCATAATCTGTTTCTACACTTAGGATATCTAGAGTTTTTACTTTTACTTGATATGTTCCCTCTGATTCCCATGTATAATTTGCTATGATTGTTTCACCTGATTCATAGGGGCCTAACCAATCTGAATCGTTACCATCGCCCCAGTCAAACCAATAATATAGTTTATTTCCATCTGGATCTATACACGATGTAGAATAGGTATATTCAACGCTGGGTTTACCACTTGATGGTCCATTAGGTTTTTCTGGTTTTAACGGTGAATAATTTGGGCCTTCTAAATAGTAAGTATTATTTTCGATTCCACATTCTCCATATGCTATCTTGAACCAGCCGTTTTCACCCCAATCTGTTCCCCAGCTGTTTTTACATATCCAATAGCCCTCGTCTTCGTCTCCCCACGTATTATCATATCCTACAATTGTAACGACGTGACCAAAAACCAGACCGCCATATGTATATTTGTAGACACCACCAGTGTAATTTGGATAGAAATCCTCATATACCTCCATTGTTGCTGGTAATGGTCCATATTCTATGAGAGCTTCTTGAATTGCAGTTATATCTCCTCTGGCTATTTTTTCATAATTTTTTATACCAATTAGATATTCCCGCCATTCTGGACATTTATCTTCACACGGAACGGCATCATCTGCTTGGTATGGTAAGCATTCTTCTGTAATCATACCATTGTGTTTAATCCAACTTAATGTTGAACCTAGGTACCACCCGTCGCAACTTCCAGATGAACAAGAAAGAAGGTATTGCTCTGAGAGATCGATATCAAGATCAGGATTGTTTTCCCATATTTTAATAGTTGATTCTAGTCCTCCAAGAGCTCCAAAAGCCCAGCAGCTACCACATATATCCTGTAACTGGTCCTTTATAGGAGTTGTCCAATCCTGTCCCTCATAATCCTTCCAACTGAAGTAGTCTGGTGTATCCCAGGTTGTTGGCTTTGGAGAAGCATAATCTGCATCTAGAGGAGCAGGTGGATTACCCTTTACAGGAAATCTTGTGCCACTTCTACTATTTGAGCCACATCCACAATCATCATCAACATATACCTCATCAGATACCTGACTACTATCATTTTCATATGTAGAACTTACTACGGGCAATACAGCACTTGCAATAAACAACGTACAAACCAATATTCCTACTATCTTTATTTTCATCTTTTTTCTACCTCCACAACTTCCCCATTTATAAAATCCCTGTAATTGATATATAATATCTTGATTTAAATGTATTTATGGCAATTGTTAGTTATAACATTTGTAACAAAGTGTAACTGGAATAGATAAGGGTGAGAGATTTCGATAGTTGGTTTTTTAGAGTTTTAAGAATTTTTGTAGTAGATGTTGTAATAATGGGAACATATGTGGATGGTTCTCTAAGAATCTTAGGAACAATGGCATTGTATTGATTGCTTTGTTTTTAGGC
>JAUWGL010000142.1 GCA_030606465.1 Thermoplasmata archaeon
ATTCGCTCTAGAAGATCTAGATTTTCTTCAACTGAACGATCACGATAAGGACTATTGATTCCAGGTTTTGTAAGTGTTCCACGTTTTTCACTGATTTCTTTTGCATTTAAATCATCAACATAGGCTTTACCTTTTTTTATCAATTCAACTGCGTATTTATGCATTTGATCAAAATAGTCGGAACCAAAAAAAAGCCGGTTCTCCCAGTCAAATCCTAGCCATTTAACATCGTTTATGATCGATTTTACGTATTCTTCTTCTTCTTTTGAAGGATTGGTATCATCAAAACGAAGGTTACATTTACCACCGTATTCTTCTGCTATACCAAAGTTTAGACAGATTGATTTAGCATGACCAATATGAAGATAACCATTTGGCTCAGGAGGAAATCTTGTATGAACTCGACCTTTGTATTTTTTAGTTTTTAAATCTTCATTAATGATATCACGAATGAAATCATGTTTTCCATCAACTGTTGAATCCATACTATCTAATCCAATATATAGTTAAGAGATATAAAGACAGCCCCGCCCGGATTTGAACCGGGGTCTAGAGATCCAGAGTCTCTGATGTTAACCACTACACTACAGGGCCAATAATACTGTTTGGAGCATAAGAATTTTCATATATAACCTTTAACATCAAAACATGTAAATCCTTTAAATAATGAAAAACTCATGTCTTAAAAGAGGTAATACCTTTGACAGATAAAGAACTCCTTAAAAAAGTTTCTATGTTACTAAAAAAACAAAAAATTACAGTTGCAACTGCTGAATCTTGCACAGGCGGTCTTATCGCCCATACACTTACTAATGTTTCAGGTAGTTCAAATTATTTTGATAGAGGCATTATATCCTATAGTAATACCGCTAAAATGGAGCTTCTTGATGTCCCGGAAGAACTGTTTAGGAAACATGGGGCTGTAAGTAAGCTTGTTGCAAAAGCTATGGCTGAAGGCGTGAGAATAAAATCAAATGTTGACATTGGAATTGCTACTACGGGTGTAGCCGGTCCTACTGGTGGAACCAAAGAAAAACCAGTTGGTCTCGTTTACATTGCTGTTTCAACATCTGATAAAACAGAAGTTAAAAAGTTTCAATTTTTAGGTGACAGATTGCAAAATAAAGAGAGCACGTGCATTGAAGCACTTCAAATGATTTTAAACATTCTAACTATTCAACATAAATAATTGGTGATATCTCTTGTTGGAAATTGATGGGTCTTATGGTGAAGGTGGAGGGCAAATACTTCGCACTGCTGTGGCACTTTCTGTTATCACAAAAAAACCTATACGGATAAAAAACATTAGAGCTAATCGTCCTAACCCAGGTATAAAACCACAGCATTATGTAGCGATCAAAAGTATAAGCGACATATGTAATGCTAAAACCAATGGGTTAGAAATAGATTCATCTAATCTGGAATTTTTACCAAAAAAAGTTAAGGGTGGAGAATATAAATTTGATATAGGAACCGCTGGGAGTACGATCCTAGTTTTTCAAGCTTGCATCCTTGCGTCATTAAAAACAAATGAACCACTAACTATAACTTTAACTGGTGGGACAGATGTCAAATGGTCTCCATCCTGGGATTATTTCAAACATGTGTTTCTACCGCTCATAAGAAAAACCGGGATTTCCGCTAATGCAAGGTTGATTAAAAGAGGTTACTACCCAAAAGGAGGTGGCAAGGCATTACTAACGATACATCCAAATAAGAAAATTCAGCCTTTACAATTAGACAAAAAACAAGAATTTTCGAAGGTAAATGGCATAATCAACATCTCCAACCTACCAGATCATATTAGTAATAGGATTAAACACGCCGCCATTAAGGCGTTATTTAAAAAGAATCTAAGATCATCCATAGAAATTGAACAGACATCATCGCTTTCATCAGGTACAGGGATAACGCTTTGGACCCAAACAGAGGATACCGTTATGGGGTCCACTGTTTTAGGAGAAAGAGGTGTATCGTCTGAGGAAGTTGGTGAAACCACAGCGTTAAATCTCTTACGTGAAATCGAATCTGATGCTACCCTCGATGTTCATGCCTTTGATCAACTCAGCCCATACATGGCCATCTCAAGAAATATTGGATACTCATCATGCATTGTCTGTGAATTATCCAGTCATGCCAAAACTAACATGTGGCTGATTAAACAGTTTTTTGATGTCGATTTTGAAGCAAAACAATCAGAATATAATATTGCAATTACCGTGAGATAAAACATATAAACAAAGATCATTTTACAACCCGCTATGAGAATTGCACATATATCAGATATACATTGCAACTATGGTTCCGATTTTAATGAAAAAATGTTTGACAAAGCAGCATCAATGTTAAACAAGGTTAATGCTGATCTTGTTTTCATTTCAGGTGATCTTACCACAGAAGGACTTTTGTCAGAATATGAACTTGCAAAAGAAAAACTTAAACAAATTAAAGGAAAACCCGTCATTGTACCAGGAAACCATGATGAAAGAAATCTTGGGTTCAAACTGTTTCCTGAGTTTTTTGGCAATCCAAGCTTTATCCATACATATGATGACCTCAATTTTATTGGTCTTGCATCAAGTGAACCTGACAAGGACAACGGCCGCCTTGGTAGGAAAAGACATAAAATGATTGTAGAAGAAATCAAGAAAAATGATAAAATAAGCATTATAGGATTTCATCATCATCTAATTCCTGTTCCAAATTCAGGGCGTGAGACCAACATTATTGATGATGCTGGTGAAACACTTGACATTATCCTTAAAAATGAGGTTCCATTGGTTTTGATGGGGCATCGTCATGTTCCTTGGGCTGTTAAAATTCATAAAACCTTGCTTGTAAATGCTGGTACATTTTCTTGTAATAGAACCAGAGCTCATTTTGGTAACACATTTAATGTTATTGATATTGACGACCCATTAAATCCCATTGATTTAGGAACGTACAAAACTTCAGGGAATGTTCATAAAACTTCTTTATTACATAACGGCAGGCAATTGTTGGTATCGGATTATTATGATTTTGCAGTTTATCGCCCTTTGTTTAATTACAAACCTCTTCCGTTTCATCTGTTAACTCCTGTCACCGGTG
>JAUWGL010000112.1 GCA_030606465.1 Thermoplasmata archaeon
ATACAACTCAGATGTAAATCTTTTCTGGGAAGGAGGAGGAGCTATTAACAGTACTACACTTTCTCCAAGTTTAACACCAGCTGCTGATGGTGAATACACCTTCTGGATTAAACCAGAAAATCAGGGGGCAACTGCTCCAAAAAATATTACAATTGCTGCAATAACAGCTGGAACCAGTTTCTGGGGTTACACAACAGTTAGAATGGAGAAAAACCATAACATGCAGGTATTTGTAACACCAACAAGTTCTTATGCTGGAGATTCTACGCTTTATACCATAACTGTAAACCTTACTGATGGAACCAACCCTCTAGAAGCTGGTTTGTCAATAGCGCTTTTAGATGAAGGTGGTAATGCTGTAACTGGAATTGATGAGAATAGCTTCCCGATCACTGCTGATCGTTATATAGAGGATAAGGAGATTATTCTTTCAGGTTGCACTTATACGTTATGTGCCTCCAATGCTACAAGTGACAGTGAGGGGCATAATGCTACTATTGATATTACAAGGTATTCTGTAGATGCTTGGAGTGAAGGAGCAACTAATCATAATGTGTTGGCATGGTTGATAGATACTGATGTAAACATGTCATTCGATGTTACACCTGCAAGAAATGGAACATTAACAATCAATAATATGTCAAGTACGCCAAATGGATCCGATATTGCTTCGACACATGAGATTGACATTGAAAACGGTGTTGGTACTCTTGAAGATGTGAATGCATCAACAATTGGTAATCTAACATTTGAGTATACACCATCTGATGGTGGAGAGTCCAGACATGCTGATGGATTAGTACAAATTACAACTGCAACAGCAACACCAGTTCCCGCAACAATATATGTTGGAGAGTCTACAGCTGTTGCCATTACAGTAACACATCCTGCAACAGATGCCCCGATTCCAAATGTTCTAGTTGGAATTGATCAAGGTATAAATCTTAGTGACTCAATACTAGCTAAGATTCCAGCTGCTAAGGAAACGGGTTCAGATGGTACTGTAACCTTTGGAATAGAGGCACAAGCTACAGGTAATGCAACTATTTACATTAAGAGTGGAACAGATGCAAACAACCTACAGGTTATAACGGCAGCGATTCGAAAGACGATGACTATTACAAGACCGGCATTTGTAAATGAAGGCGGAACATTCAATGTTGAAATAAAGGACGCTAATGGCAATTATGTGACTACTCCTGTAACAATAGAATTCGCTGGTAGCACAAATACTACAACAACAGGTAAGATAACATTAACTGCGCCAAATGTAGCAGAGTCGTTAGATTACCCGATTGAGGCATCTGCTGATGGATATACCAGTACTCAAAAGGATATTAAAGTGATAAATGTGCCAGCATTGAAGATATCAACAGATCTTACAGTAAAAGCTGGAGAAACCTATGAAATTGCAGTATGCAACAAAGATACAGGAATTGGAGTAGTTGGTGCAACAATAACGATAACAACACCTGGAGGAGAAACATCAACATATACTACAAAAGCAGGAGGAGTATTAACCGTAACTGCACCATGTACGACTGGTGACTACACGATAACGGCAACATTCGGAACATTCCAAAGTGCAACGTTTACTGTAACAATAACAGGTGAATGCGAAGAAGAACCTACACCAGGATTTGAACTGTTGACATTGATAGCAGCAATTGGAGTAGCATTTATACTACTCAGACGACGCAGACGAAAATAAAAAACATAAAAAGGGGATAAACCCCTTTAATCTCTTTTTTTTTATCTTTTTTTTATTTTGTTTTTTTTAACAAACTCTTTTAAACAATATCCTATTTCTGATTCATATTTGGAGTGATCAACATTACAACAATAACAGTGATACTGCCCACGTTAAACGAGGAAAAAGGCATAGGTAAAACCATAGATTCTATAAACAAAGAGTACTTCAAAAACCATGGATGGAATCTAGAAATCATCATAGTAGATGGAGACTCAAAGGATAAAACCCGGGAGATAGCAAAAAAGAAAGGAGCAAAAATCATAATTGAAAAAAGAAAAGGCTATGGACGAGCATATAAAACAGGTATGCCCCAGGCAACAGGTGAACTCATAGTTACAGGTGATGCTGATGCAACTTATCCATTTGACAGGATTCATCAGTATATACAGTTATTAATCGACAAAGATCTTGATTTCATCACAACTGACCGGTTTGCAGAGTTAAAACATGGTTCTATGTCTGTGAAACATTATTTTGGAAATACTATTCTTGCGATATCTTTACGAATACTATTTTTTATTAATATCCGGGATTCACAATCTGGTATGTGGATTTTTAAAAAAAATGCACTTGAAAAAATACAACCATTACAAATTTTTAATGATGGGATGCCTTTTTCAGAGGAAATAAAAATAGAAATGTTTAAAGCAAAAAATGTGAAAACAAGGGAAACCCCTTCAGCGTTGCATCCTCGGGAGGGTGAGGTAAAACTTGAAAGCTTTAAAGATGGATGGAGAAACCTGAAATTCTTGTTTAAAAAAAGGATTACCAAATAATTTTTTTTTATTTCAAAGCTTCTTTCTTCCCACTGTAAAAATCCCTATCCGGGCTTAAAAGGTCAAATACTTTTTTTTCTAAGGCAGGTTTACCTTTAGTTATAAGATTTGCAAGATTTAAACCAACACCAGGTCCCATCATGAAACCCTGACCACACATACCAATACCTAGATACAGACCTTCAACACTTGATGGTTTACCGACTACTGCAACACCATCAGGAGTCATGGGATACAGCCCTCTCCAAAGTCTTCTAATAGTTAAATTTTTAAACCTTGGAATAAGATCAACCATCCGCTTAGCCATAATAGGCATAAACTCTGATGTTGACTGTCTATTCTCCCCAGGGAATATCTTAATAGGTGTGTAACAAAAAATTATCTGCCCCTCTGAGTTTTGACCGAAATAAAAATTCGCGGTTTTTCCTTCGGCGCCAGGGCGAATATCTACTACCAAGGGATCAAGAAATGGTTTAATAGGAGCAGTTATACCCGCCTCATGACTATCAGGGTTAACAGGAATATCTAAACCAGTCATCTTACATATCATGGAGGCATGAGCCCCAGCAGCATTAACAACAGCATCAGCTTTATACTCTCCTTTTGCTGTTTTAACACCTTTCACTGTTAGACTTCCTTTTTTCCCTTCTTTTAGAATACCAATAACGCTTTCACAATATCTAAATTCAGCTCCAAGTTCCATTGCTTCATTAGTAAAAGATTCTGATATAAGTAGTGGGCTAACCTGTCCATCATTTGGTGAAAAAGTGCCACCAATAAGTCCTTTTTCGTTTATCCCAGGTACTACATTCTTTATTTTATCTGTATCAACCCAATCGATTTTAAGCCCATATTTCTTCTGAATAGGTAAAATAGATTTGAGAATTTTTTCTTCTTTTTTTCTATATACTGGAAAACAGTAACCACCTTTCTTCCAACCAATATTTGTACCTGTTTTTTTCATCCAACCTGAGAAGATTTCAAGACTCTGTAAGCAAATCTGGATTTTCGCTGGATCAGAATGAGTAGCTCTAACTCCTCCTATTGCTGCTTTGTTTTGACCCTGCCCTGAGGATGCAAGTTCATCTATTACCAACACTTTCAGGCCTGCTTCTGAGAGGAAATAAGCAGTGGGGTTTCCTACTGAACCTGCACCTATAACTATGACATCATATTGTTTTATCATTGTTCATCTGCCTCCTTTAGGAATGCTTTAAGTGGTACTTCTTGTGTAAATGGTCGGTCAACAGGAGGTTCTACATCTTCCAGATCAATTCCTACCTCCCTGAAAATACGCATAATAAGCTCAGTACAGGTTTTTCCACCACATGGCCCCATTCCCACTCGTAAAGCTG
>JAUWGL010000171.1 GCA_030606465.1 Thermoplasmata archaeon
TTCTATTAGATTTAAATATGATGAATCGATAAAGGGGGACAATGCTTGATGAGCTTGTTTACAATGAGATATTCTGGGTTTTCGTTTTAGCAGTTTATGCGTTCACAGTAATTTTTCTGACAAAAAAGACGTATCATTTAATGACGAAAAAGGGTCTTAAAAAAGAAGTTGCTATTTATTATAATAGAAAATTAATTCATATTTTTGCTGGCGGGGTTATTGTTCTTATTGTTCCTCATGTGTTTTCTACTCCATGGTATCCTCTGTTGTGTGGTATTGTTTTAACAGTTATCACCTTGTTTTTTCATAGTACTGGTAGGATTCTGTATTGGTTTCAAACAGAAGAAAATGTAAATGATGTTAGTTTTTGTTTTATGTGGGCTGTTGCAATTTTTATATTATGGTTTGTTTTTAATGATCCTTGGATTGCAGTAATACCTCCTGCTTTTATGGCGTTTGGTGATGGAATAACTGGGATTATTAGAAATTTAGCTTTTAAAGAAAGAATTAAACATCCTATTGGAAATGTGTATATGATGGGCGTATGCATCCTTATTGGTTATTATTTTGCTAACATGTCAGATATAGAGGGACTTGCTATTTGGGGTGTTATAGCTGCTGTTGTAGCATCAATTGTGGAAAAATTTGAGATTGGACCAATTGATGATAATGTTTTGATAACAGTTAGTTCTGTGGTAGTACTTTACATTGGGGGCATAGTTGGTCCAATAATTTAAAATGCGGCTTTAAAATCTTTTTAACATGTGGATTTTTTCGTATTTGTCTGCTTCTACCTGTTGGAGCAATACATAGCATTTTTCCCTTTTTTAACAGGAGAAGAAGTTTACGAGCCTGGCGGGTTAGAACTATTTTACAGGAGAAAAACTGCATAGAAAGTAGTGTTTTTCGTATTTGTCTGAAATATTAGTTTAAATTTATAAAGAGATTATTGTTTATGCTTTATTTAAAGGGAGGTAATAATTTGAATTTAGAAGAAAGGATCAAAATGTTCAAAGATGTTTTTGCGCCTAAATCTGGTGAAAAAGTTTTATTTATGGTGGATAAACCACATGATGATATCGTTGACAACCTGGGTTGGAAGGCTCGTAGAGACCTGGCAAATGATTGGTATAATTCTTTTAAAAATATGGGTGTTGAGACGGGTTTTTCTGTGGATATGTTTGAATTTGATGCTACCGGTGTTCATAATACTCCTATCCCTAAGGATGTTATCGATAGGGCTAGTAAGTTTGATCTTGTTATTGCTATGACTGAGTTTTCAGGCTCTTCTTCTTTTTTGAAGATGTGTAAAAAAGAGGGCGCTACTACACGTTGTGCTAGTATGCCAACTGTGGAAAAACGTATGGAGGATACAGCTCTTAGAGCTAATTATAGTGATGTTCAGGTTTATGCTAATAGTATTAAAAAGTTGTTAACTAATGCTGTTGGTGCGGAGGTTTTATTTTCTACTGGTGATAGACTTTTTATTGATCTTCGTAATCGTGTTGGTTATGCTGATGGCGGGGTTTGTCGTAAACCTGGTCAGACCATTAATTTTCCTAGTGGTGAAGGCTTTATTGCACCGTATGAGGGCAAAGGTGATGAAGTTAAGGAGCTTGGTGAGAGTAAAACAGCAGGTATTTTACCTGATAATCAGCATGGTGATCTTTTAAAGTATGTTGTTAAGAATAACCGGATTGTTGAAGTTGTTGGTGATGGGGAGAACGCTGATGAAATGC
>JAUWGL010000080.1 GCA_030606465.1 Thermoplasmata archaeon
CATAAATTGCTTCTCCATTTTTATCTATAATCATATTAATCTTTTTGAAATCATCAAACTCTAAAACACCTGCTGGTTCTCTTGGTATCCCCTCAATAAATACTTCTGAACCAGGTCTTGCATCACCCGGATCAAGAAGCGATACAACTCCCTTATCATCCTCAGCAGCAAGTAACATACCCTTTGATTCAACACCACGGATCTTTGCAGGTCTAAGATTAGATACAATAACAATTGATTTACCCTTGATTTCATCTTTTGAATAAAATGTTTTCATACCAGCAACAAGAACTCTTTTTCCCAAGGCTCCTAAATCAACCTGGAGCATATACAGCTTATCACCCTGAGGATGATCTTTTACATCAATTACTTTTGCAACACGTAGGTCAAGCTTTGAAAATGGCTCTTCTTCTATCATGAACTCCTGCAATGAAAGTTTCTTAAATAATGGTTTTGGTTTTTCCAGTTTAGTTCCAACTTTAAGATCTTCTAAAGCTAATTCCCATTTTCCATCATGTATGGAATCATCATGTCCAAGAACATTCCATATTTTATCTGAAGAAAACGGTAGATATGAGGCCATAAGCACAGCTAAGGCATTTACTATTTTCAGACATATATGAAGCACTGTGCCACATTTTTCTTTATCAGTTTTTATAAGGCTCCATGGTTGTTTCTGATCAAAATAATAATTACCAAACTGAGCTAGATTCATAGCAGCTCTTAAACCCTTCTTGAAATTACATTTTTCAATTGCTGCAGAAACTTCATTAGATACTTCCTCTATTTTCTTAAGTGCTTTTTTATCTAGATCATCAAGTGTTCCCTGCGAAGGTATTTCACCAAAATTTTTCTGTGTAAATGTGGCAACTCTATGAATAAAATTACCATAAGTCCCAACAAGTTCATCATTGTTTTTTGCTACAAAATCATCCCACATCCAATTTGTGTCCTTGTTCTCTGGCATGTTTATAGAAAGATAATAACGCACTGCATCAACATCGAATTTTTCTAAAATATCGGGCACCCAAATTGCTAACCCTCTGCTTTTAGAAAATTGTTCTCCCTGTAAACGTAAATATTCATTTGCAGGAATATCATATGGCAACTCCAATGAATTGTCGTAACCCATAAGCATAGAAGGCCAAATCAGACTATGAAATGGAATGTTATCCTTTGCAAGGAAATAATAATGTTTCGCATCCTTGTTTTTCCACCATTCCTCCCATTTTGATGGCTCTCCTCTAATTTGTGACCATTCCTTACTAGCAGAGAGATAACCTATTACTGCATCAAACCAGACATAGATTCGTTTATCTTCAAAACCTTCAACTGGAACCTTTATACCCCAACTTATGTCTCTTGTTATCGCTCTATCTTTCAGTCCATTTTTAAGCCAATTATTAGTGAATTTCAGCACACTTGATTTCCAATGTTTTTTGTCCTTCATCCAATCTAGTAATTTCGGTTCAAATTTACTTAATACAAGAAATAAATGATCACTTATTTTTATTTCAGGAGTACTACCACAAATTTTGCATTTCACATCTTGCAGTTCCTGCGGATCAAGTATTTTACCACATTCATCACATTGATCACCTCTTGCTTTTTCGTTACTACAATGTGGGCATTTCCCTTCTATGTATCTATCAGGTAGGAATCGATTACACTTTTTACAATAAAATGATTCAACGCTTTTTTTAATGACATATTTCTTTTTATAGAGAGTTAAAAAGATATCCTGCACAACTTTTTCATGATTGTCTGTAGTTGTACGTGTAAAAAGATCAAAAGAAATACCAAATTGCTTCATGTTTTCTGTATGTTCCTTGTTATATCTATCTACGATGGCCTGTGGTGTTGTTTTTTCGTTTTCTGCGGTGATTGTGATAGGTGTACCATGTTCATCACTTCCTGAAACCATTAACACATCGTTACCTTTCATCCTGTTATATCGGGCGAATATGTCTGCTGGTAGATAGCATCCGGCTATGTGTCCAAGATGAAGTGACCCATTTGCATATGGCCAGGCTACACCGATGTATATCTTTTCTTCCATATGAAAATCCTTATGCTGAATAATTAGCATAACATTTAAATATGATGCTAGCCTAATGAATAATTATACAATTTAAAAAAGAGTTGAAGTGAGAAATAGCACTATTATGGTGCATTAGTCATTTAAGATTAATTCATGATTAACCGCATAATTCAATAATAAAATATCGAGTACATAAGCAATTAAGTGGAAGTTTACCACCTATTATTTGCTAAATAGAGGGCGGATAAGGGTGCTATTTTTCAAAAAGTAAAAAAGATAAATGAATAAAGGTGATAATTAATGGTAATTGATCCAGCAACAACAAAATATTTGATTAGAGCTAATATTAAAGCAGAGGGTATCATTGAAAAATCTGACGTTGTAGGTGCAATTTTTGGTCAAACTGAGGGTCTTCTCGGTGATGAACTGGATTTGAGAGAACTACAACGTTCTGCAAGGGTTGGAAGAATAGAAGTAGAATTAAAATCAAAAGGTGGAAAAAGCGAGGGAACTATAACTCTGCCTACATCGTTAGATAAGGTTGAAACAGTTATCCTTGCAGCGGCTTTTGAAAGTATTGACCGTGTTGGCCCGTGTAAGGCAACTATTACTGCTGAGGACGTTGAAGATGTACGTGTTGTTCGTAGGAAGAGGGTTATAGAACGTGCAAAAGAACTACTTAACAAAATTATGGTAGAAGGTAAAATCGAAGGGGAAAGTATATCTGATAATGTAAGGCAGGCTGTTCAGATAGAGGAGATCACTAATTATGGTCCAGATCATTGCCCAGCTGGTCCAAATATTGAAAACAGTGATGCAATGATTATAGTGGAGGGTAGACGTGATGTTCTTAACCTGCTTAAGTATGGTATTAAAAATGCTATAGCAGTTGGTGGTACAAACATACCAAATACGGTTATTGAGTTGACTAGGGAGCGAGTTACAACTGCTTTTGTCGATGGTGATCGTGGTGGTGAACTTATTTTGAGAGAGCTTTTGCAAATTGCTGATGTTGATTTTGTTGCTCGTGCTCCTCAGACACGTGAGGTTGAGGAGATTCCTCAGAAGCTTATTATGAAGGCTTTGAAAAACAAGATTCCGGCTGAACAATATGCTGAGATGTACGATATAGAAATTGAAAAAAAGGAAACTGAGACTCTGGATAAAAAACCGGAGCCACCTACAAAAGAAAAAGCTGATGAGCCAAAACCAAGACAAGAAGTTGAGGTTCATGAGAAATCTAATGAGGAGAAAAAAAGGATTGTCACTGACAAACAGAGAAAGTATGGTAAGATCCTGGATGATATTTCAGGTTCTTTAAAAGCAGTGTTGTTTGATGATAAAGGTAAGGAGCTCAATAAAATCCCGGTTAGACAGTTGACTGATATGTTGAAGAAAAAAAGTGATATTTCTACAGTGGTTTTTGATGGTATTATTACTCAGCGTCTTTTGGATATTGCTAATAATAAAAACATTAAGGAGATCGTTGGTATCAAGATGGGTAATGTTGTTAAAAAACCAGCATCTGTTGAAGTTTTGACTAAGAAAGATTTGCTATGATCTTTCTATTTTTTTTCTTTACTTTTTTTGATTATATATTTTTTATATGTCATGGTATTTAAATGGTTGACAGAAAAGGATAAAAAGTACATATATTATTTCAAACTGTCAAGTTTTAATGGTGGGCGAGTATAATGCAGAAAGACGAACTTATACAACTTCATACGTTTTTGCTTCAATTGAAAACACATTTGGAGGACATAGTTGAAAATAATGGTGGGATAGAGTTTCAGCCTTATACTAAGCTTGATGTTACACCTTACCAGGTTTATAAATCCAAAAGAGAACATAAATTAGCTGTGTTTACGCTTAGTAAGGGTATTGCTGATCTTTTATCAAATAATAATTGTCCGGGTTTAGAGAAGATATCTGGTAGGTTGAATCAGATGTCTGGACGTTTTATGACTGATAAAGAAAAAGAGTTAATCCGGGTTTAGATTGTTTTTTTCATTGTATATGCGTCTTCTCCGTTTTGATAAAATTTTGATAATTTTTCTGTGATATCAAAACCGTGTTTTTGATAGAATTTTATGGCTTTGTTATTATCGGTTCTTACTTCTAGTTCTATGTTTTTTATATTTTGCAGAGTAGCTTCTTTTAGGAATTGTTCTAATAATTTCGATCCTATGTTTTGTCTTCTTTGTGATTCTGATATTGAGAGCATTAGTATCCGTGCGTTTTCTGAGCGTATTGGTAATCCAACGATGAATCCTATTATTTTATGATGTTTTTCTGCTACTATGAATCCTTGTGGGAATGTTTCATAGAAATAGTTGAATAGACTTGGGCTGTAATTTTCAGTTAATGTTTCTGATGCTAGTTTTATTACTGAGAACATGTCGTTTGGTTGGAATTTTCTTACTTTGATCACAAAAATGGTATTGGAATGATATTGTATAAATTATAGCGTTATGTTTAATAAGCCTTGGTTAATTCTTAGTCGCTTGCGGAGGCATGGTTTATGGATATCGATGATGTTGTTGTAACAAGAACTATATTTGAGAGATTTTCAAGGGAGTTTCAGGGTTGTTTTGATGTTGATATTGCTGTTGCTGGTGGTGGTCCTGCTGGTCTTATTGCTGCAAAATATTTAGCAAATGCTGGTAAAAAAGTTGTTTTATTTGAACGAAAACTTTCAGTTGGTGGTGGCATGTGGGGTGGAGGCATGACGTTTCCAGTGATTGTTGTTCAGAAGGAATCCAAGTCGCTTCTTGATGAGGCAAATATCAAGATTACTGATGAAGGCGATGGTTATTATAGCGCTGATTCCATTGAGTCGGTTACAAAACTGTGTTCCTCTGCAATTGATGCAGGTGCCAGGATTTTTAATGCTATATCCGTTGAAGATGTAATTCTAAATAAGAAAAAAGTGAATGGTTTTGTTATTAACTGGAGCGCAGTTGAAGTTGC